>JAGCCX010000080.1 GCA_017651465.1 Bacteroidales bacterium | reverse complement strand
ATCAGCCCCGCCGCAGCCGGCAATGCTTCCCGTAGCATCAGCGGTCCCGCCGCAGCCGGCAATGCTTCCCGTAGCATCAGCGGTCCCGCCACAACCGGCACTGCTTCCCGTAGCGTCATAGTTCTTGCTGCCGTCGGATAGAGTGCTCCGGAGGCACGAAGTGCCGACAGAAGGGGTTTCGGGGGACCCTTCCCCCGTCCCCTGGGGGTGCAGGGGGATAGTAGTCTCGAAAGAGACTCGCTCCTGCGAGGCGCTTTCGATGGCATGCCCAAGGGTATGCCCGAAGTTTAGGACCGCGCGGAGACCTTTTTCGGAGGGGTCGCGGGTGACTATGTCGAGCTTGATTTGGAGGGCGCGGGATATGATTTCGGGGAGTGCGGGCTTTAGGTCGGTGACTTCTTCGAGGCGGCGGAACAGCGGTTCGCTGCAGGTGGCGGCCATTTTTATTACTTCGGCGAGGCCTTCGGAGAGAAGGCGGGCGGGCAGGGTGTCGAGTACGGCAGCGTCGATGAGGACTCCCGAGGGGTGATGGAAGGCGCCGACCAGGTTTTTGATGCCGTTGAAGTTGATTGCCGTTTTTCCGCCAACCGAAGAGTCCACCTGGCTGAGGAGCGTGGTGGGTACGTTATAGTAGTCTATGCCCCGCTGGTAACAGGCGGCGGCAAAGCCCGAAACGTCGCCTACCACTCCCCCGCCCACGGCCACGATGGCGTCGCGCCGGGTAAAGCCCCGCTCCTGCAGGGCCGAGAGAATGGTCTGAAGGGTGTCGAAGCTCTTGGCTCCCTCACCTTGGGGAATCACCAGCAGAGAGGCGTCGGGGCACTGGCGGAGAATCGAGGCCGCATATTCAGGCGGCACGCCCTCATCGGTGATTACCAGCACTTTACGGTCGAGCGCAAAAAGCTTTCCGGCATCGCCAAGGATGCCGGTGCCTATGGTAATGTCATAGCTAAGCCCCGCGCTTTGGTACCGTAGAGTCATAACTCAGATTTTTAAACTGTGGTACGACCCCACCATCTTGAGGCGGTCGCACACTGTGTCCAGCTGGCGCAGGAGGTCCTGCCCGTTCTCGCCGTTGACGGAGCCTTCCAGTTCGGCGAAGAAATAGTGGTTCCACAAGGGACCTGCCACCGGACGGCTGTGCAGGCTGCTCATATTGAAGCCGTGCGAGCCGATGATATTCAGTATCTTAGCCAGGGCGCCGGCCTCGTTGCGCACTGTGAACACCAATATGAAATGCTCCCCGTCGGTCTGCGGAAGGGTGGCCTTGTTTAGCGCCCGTGAGAACACGGCGAAACGGGTGGTGTTGACTATCGAAGAATTGATGTTCGACTCCAGCACCTCCAGCCCGTAAAGGGCGGCGGTATCGCGCGAGGAGATGGCCGCCACGGTCTTGTCGCCCGCCGCAGCAACCTGCTTGGCGGCCTCTGCCGTGTTTGAGCACTCCCTCACTTCATAGCCGCGCTCGGTTATGAACTTGGCGCACTGGGCCAGGGCCTGCGGATGGCTCACCACGGTGCGGATGTCTTCGGTGCAGGCACCAGGAACTCCCATAAGGTTCTGGGACACATCCATTTCGAGCATCAGGTTGATGTACAGGGTACCGCCGAAGCACAGGTCCATCACTCCGCCCACATCGCCGGCAAAACTGTTCTCGACCGGGAGTATGGTGGTATCGGCCAGGCCCGTCTCGCAGGCCTTGTATGCGCTTTCGAAGTCGGGATACGGCACAATGTCGGCCTGAGGGAACACGCTGTGGGCGGCAATGTGGGCAAAAGCCCCCGGAGAGCCGCAGTAGGCTATTTTCATACCGTCCATCAGGCGCGCCTGGTAGGCCTTGGATATCTTCATCATATCCCGCAGGAAGAGCACATAGTACTCCTGGATGGCGGGATCTTCGATGTTGGCTATGTTATTGGCAATCACCCGCTCTTCCTGGGCAGCGTCAAGAATTGGCAGGCCGTTGCCCTTCTTGTAGTCAAGAATACGCCCGGCCAGCTTCATACGCTCCTCAAACAGCGAGGCTATTTGTTTGTCCACCACGCCTATTTCACGGCGTGCTTTCTCCAGATCATTCATCAGGTTCAAAAAGCTCTTTGCCTACCCCGCACAGAGGGCACACCCAATCGTCGGGGAGCTGGTCGAAAGGAACTCCCTCAGCGGCTTCGTCGTAAACGTGGCCGCAAACAGTGCAAATGTACTTCATACAGCTGGTTAATTAAACGTTATTTTGCAAATATAACTTATTTCCCCATAAGTTCTAATACCCCAGCTCAAACTCGTCCACATATAATACGCTGCCCGAGGCTCCGGTGCCCGAACCGCCCAGGCGGCTGCTTGCTATGGAGAACATAATGTAGTGCGGAGTTTTGCCGCTGCGGTACTCAAACGGCACATCAAAATGCACATAGCCGGAGGTGCCCTTCTTGATAATCAACTGGGCGCGGCCTATTACGTGGGGGTCGGTGTCGGAGTCGATGAATCCGTCTATATGGCTCACCTGCTTTTGGGGCTTGTCCCAGTCCATCAGGAGCACCTCTATCAGAGCCTCGTCGGCGCGGCCCATAAAGGCCTCGTGAGCGTCGTCGGTAAAGTTGATCTTGCCGGGCTTATAATGATAATACCCGCTCAGAGTTTTGGGCCGCGAGCTGAAGGGAGTGCCCAGTTCGGTCTCCACGCCTGCCATATCTACCAGCTTAACAAAACGCCCGTTAAAAAGGCTACCCGACACAAATGCCCACGCCACTTTCTTGCTCTCGATACGGGCCGCAGCCTTGCCCTCACCCTTAACCGCAACGTGCTCATATTCAGGGGTAGTGCTGTTGATTCCCAACTTTCCAAGACCGGGATTGGCGGTGTCCCAGATGCGTTTTGAAGCGGGAGCGTCTTTGGCATACAGGCGCCATACCCCGCCCTGCTTCGACCAGGTGTCGAGACTCATATTATAGAGCTGAGGCCCGCTCTGGGCACGCAGAGAGAAGGCCACCAGCAAGGGCAGCGACAGGCTGATCAGTTTTAGCGTGAAGTGTTTCATATCGCAAAAATACGCAAAATCTTTAGTACATTTGCAATATGCTCAACAAACTATTGACGGCCGCAGCGCTGCTGCTCACTCTTAACCTGCAGGCGCAGGAAGAGCCGCTGCGCTTTGCCTTTCTGACCGACACGCACCTTGCCATCGGCTCGCACGCCTTCGACGACCTGCGCTGCTGCATCCGGGACATCAACCGGCAAGATTCGCTCGACTTTGTGATACTGGGAGGAGACATCACCGACTTTGGCACCGACGAGGAAATACACGCAGCAAAAGCCCTGCTGGACTCTCTCAACAAGCCCTATTACCTGGTAGCCGGCAACCACGACGCCAAGTGGTCAGAGAGCGGCTGCAACACATTCAAAAACGTGTTCGGCTACGAGCATTTCGAGTTCGAGGCAGGCGGATGGAGGTTCCTCGGCTGCAACTGCGGGCCCGATATGCGTATGGCCCCTGCGCTGCTCCCCCGCGAGAGCTTGACCTGGCTCGAGGGCCTCGGGAGCGGGCTGCCGGGCATCTTCATAAACCACTATCCTCAAGACACATCGGTCCTCAACTACTTCCACGTCACGCGGGCTCTCAAGAAGGCAGGGGTGCGCTTTGAGATCGGAGGCCACTGGCACCAGAACCGGGCCCTCAACTACGACGGCATACCAGCCGTGCTCGGACGCTCGTCGCTCGCCGACTCCCGCGTCCCGGCGGGCTACAATGTGTTCCACCTGTGGAGAGACAGCGTAAGCGTGTGCGAACGCCGCCCGGGCCCTGCAGGAGCCGAGATAATCAACTGGTATTCAGCATCTTTGCCGCCGGTGGTCGATACCACCGAATATGACTCCCACGGACTCCCCTCTTCTTACCCCTGGCTGCGCTACGAGGTTAACGGGCGCTACCCGCAGGTTCGCGAAGTATGGACCATACAGGAAGATGCCAACATAGCGTCGGGCTTTGCCCGCAAGGGCTCCCGTGCCTGGTACGCCACAACTTCGGGCAGCGTGCGCTGCATACGCGTGCGCGACGGCAAGCGCCTCTGGACCAAAGACTTGCCGGGCAAGATATTCTCCACCCCAGCAGTCAGCGGCAGCACCCTTGTAGTGGGATGCACCGACGGGGGCATATACGCCCTTAACGCACGCAACGGCCGCATCCGCTGGTGCGTCAAGGCCGGCAAGTCGGTGCTAGCCTCGCCGGTAATTTACGATGGGAAGGTGTTTGCAGGCGCCTCCGACGGAGTGTTCAGGGCGCTGGACCTGCGCAGCGGACAGACGGTTTGGGAGTACGCAGGTGTAGAAGGATTCGTAGAGTGCCGCCCCCTGGTGGATGCCCAGCAGGTGGTGTTCGGCAGCTGGAGCGGCAGGCTCTATTCGCTTGACACCCGTACCGGAGAACTCCAGTGGGTGTGGCGCTGCAGCAGGAGCTCGCGTATGTACTCCCCAGCGGCGTGCTGGCCGGTCAAAGCCGCCGGGCGCATCTTTTTTGCCAATCCCGACCGAAAGGTGTACGCCCTCGATGCGACTAGCGGGTGTGAGCTCTTCAGCGTGGAGGGCGGGCGCGAGGCCATAGGACTCTCGTCGGACGGACAAACGGTGCTCGCCAAAACGATGTTCAACAGCTCCTATGCCTTCAGGGCCGATGCAGCAGGGCCCTCGCCGGAACTGCTTTGGAGCGTGCCCAACGGCACCCGCTACGAGATAGGTCCCACTCAAATAATAGAAATCGGCGGGCAAGTACTCACGCCCACCGATAAAGGAAATCTGTTCGCGCTCTCTTTGGAAGACGGCTCGCTGCAATGGATCCACAAGATCTCCGTCGCCCTCATAAACCCGCTCCAGGCGTGGACGCAAGGGGGCCGCACCCGCATACTCGCATCCGCTATGGACGGAACGGTGGTACTGCTGGAAGTCAGTCCCGTTTGAGCGCTGCGAGCGCACATTTGATACGGTCAACAGCCTCCATTATATTCTCGTCCGACGTCGCGTACGAGAGGCGGATGCAGTCGGGAGACCCGAAGGCCGAACCAGGCACTGTGGCTACGTGCCCCTCTTCAAGCAAATACCTAGCAAGGTCGGTGGAAGTGGCAATCACATTATCTCCCGCCCTGCTGCCATAGTAAGCGGAGCACTTGGGCAGCAGATAGAAGGCGCCCTGCGGCTCGTTGACCTCCAGCCCGGGGATCTGACGCATAAGCTTCACCAGCAGGTTCCGCCTCCGCAGGAACGACAGACGCATCTGCTCCACGCACTCCTGGGGGCCCATCCACGCCGCCTCAGCTGCTTTCTGGCTGATCGAGCAAGGGCCGCTGGTATATTGCCCCTGAAGTATGTCGCAGGCCGAAATAATCCACTTGGGAGCTGCCAGGAAGCCTATTCTCCAGCCGGTCATAGCATAGGCCTTGGACACTCCGTTCACCACCAGGGTACGCTCACGCATACCCGGCACGGCGGCAATCGAAGCGTGGCTTCCGATATAGTTGATATGCTCGTATATCTCGTCCGATAGCACCAGCAGGTCTTCGTGTTCCTTAATCACTGCCGCGAGCGCCTCGAGTTCCGCTGCGGAATACACCGCGCCCGAAGGATTGCAGGGCGAGCAGATGATGATCAGCCGCGTTTTGGGAGTAATGGCTGCGCGCAGCTGGGCGGGAGTTATACGGAAACCCTGTTCGATGGGCGCATCCACAAACACCGGCACGCCTCCGGCGAGCTTTACCATCTGCGGATAGCTTACCCAGTAGGGAGCGGGAATTATCACCTCGTCCCCGTTGTCCACCAGCGCCTGGATGGCGTTGCATATGCTTTGCTTGGCTCCGGAAGAAATAACAATCTCCGAGGGAGAGTATGTTAAACCGTTCTCTACCTGCAGCTTATGCACCACCGCATCCTTGAGCGAACCGAAGCCCGACACCGGCGAATACTTGGTGAAATTATCCTCTATGGCAGCCTCTGCCGCCTCCTTTATAAACCCGGGAGTGAACAGGTCAGGCTCACCCACTGCCATATCGATAACCGAAATACCCCGTGAAGTCAACTCACGGCTCTTGCGCGACATTTCGAAAGTCGCCGACGGAGACAGGCTCCGAACTCTTGAAGATAAAACTTGATTCATATTACAATACAACTCCTAACCCTTATACTCTTTTAGCGCCTTCACAACCTTGGGCGAGAGGCGGAACACCGCATACATCGTGGGAACCGACATAAGGGCGAACGCCAGGTCCATTATGCTCACCACCACGTCGAGGGCTACAACACTCGCTATCAGCAACATAAGCAGATAGAACCAGTTGTAGAAACGTGCCTTGTCCTTACCGAAAAGATATTCGGCGCAGGTGCGCCCGTAGTAAGAATACGAGAACATAGTCGAGAACGCAAACACCGTCACCAGCACCATCAGCAGGTACTTCCCGGCAACGGGAATCAGAGTATCGAACGAGCCGAGCGCTATGGAAAGGCCCTTTATGCCCTCAACCTCGTAATTACCCGCAATGATCATAGGTATGGCGCTCAGCGTGCACACCAGGCCCGAATCGATGGCGGGACCCAGCATTGCCACAAAGCCCTCGCGCACCGGCTCGGCATTGCGGGAGGCACCGTGCATCATCATAGCCGTACCCACGCCAGCCTCATTAACATACATCGCCCTGCGCGCACCGGTAATGGCCACTCCGGCAAGCCCTCCAAGGCCCGCCTTGAGGCTGAAGGCGCCGCTGACGATGGACTCGAACACCCGCGGTATATCTTTGATATTCAGAACGATGATTACAAGCACGAGGGTGAAGTACACCGCCACCATAGCAGGCACAATCTTGGAGGCCACCTTGGATATGCGGTTCAGGCCTCCCACCACCACGAGCGCTACGATTGCGGTGACTACCACTCCTATCGAAAGCCGCACCCACCATAAGCCGGCAGCGTCGGGGATGAAGACAGTGGTCACCGCCTCCACGAACTGATTGGCCTGCATAATGCACAGGCATCCGATGAGCCCGGCGCAGGCAAAGAACACCGCCAGCGGCTTGTACTTCTTGCCCAGGCCCTCGGTAATTACGTACATAGGTCCGCCCTTGGCCTCACCCTTCTCGTTCTGGCCCTTGTACATAATGGACAGGGTGCCCTCGAAGAACTTGGTGGACATACCCAGCAGGGCGCTCACCCACATCCAAAAAATCGCTCCGGGGCCGCCCATCACAAGCGCAATGGCCACTCCGGCAATATTGCCCATACCCACGGTGGCGCTGATGGCGCTCATAAGCGCCTCGAACGAACTTATCTCCCCCGCCCCCGTTTTGCGGGTACGCAGCGAGCGCACGGCCGAGCCGAAGCGGCGCAGCGGCACGGCACGGGAATAGATAAACAAGAAGAGTCCTCCGCCAATGAGCCAGAAGAACAGCGGATAACCGCAAACAAAATTGGTAACACCAACAATAATATCACGCATAACTACTAACTATCGCCTTGTCGCGCCCGCGCCTGATCTTCAGGCGGTAAAAATTGGTCTCCCGCCTTTCGAATCCAAGCGACTGATAGAGCGCATTGGCCGCCACCCGCTGAGGGCGCGACGTAAGGTGCAGGTCCACATCGCCAAGCTCATTGCCGGCAAAGTCGATGATGGCTTCCAGCAGTTTACGCCCGAGCCCCTGGCCGCGGTGGGTTTGCGCCACCACCACGTCCTCCACAGCACCCTTGAGGCCGGTAGGCGAGCAGTACACACATAGCGTTGCGCAGCCCACAATTCGGCCCGCATTGTCAACAGCCGCAAAAAGATGCGTCCCGGGAGTTTCGACCGTGCGCCGGAGCATCTCTGCGGTGACTTTGGTCTCCGCTGTCAGTTCGCGCATCAAGCCCAGCAGATCTGCAATCTGGGCCTCGCTAAGGGTATGGAGTTGAGTGATGTCCATTTGACTACAAAGATAAACTTTTATACAGTATCTCAATAGGATGAAGCGCTTTAACTCCCGTTCCGTCGAGAATTTGCTGGCGGCAGGAGGTACCGGGGGCTGCCACAAGCACCTTTTTCTGTTTGTCTGACGTGGCCTTGCGTACTGCCGGGAAGAGGACCATCTCGCCTATTGCCATGGAGGTTTCGTAGTGCTCCTTCTCGTAGCCGAACGAGCCCGCCATACCGCAGCAGCCGCTGGGAATCACATTCACCTTAGCTCCGGGATTGAGCCTGAGCATCTCGGCGCACTTCCCCACCCCTATCAACGATTTCTGGTGGCAATGGCCGTGAAGGTAAATCTCGCCGTCAAAGGCCCTGAACGCCCCGGAGCTTATCCTTCCCGCTTCATACTCCCGCACAATGAACTCATCAAAGAGCAGGCAGCCCGCCGCCAGCTTCTTTGCCTTTTCCCTCATCTTCGGAGGCACAAGGTCGGGATACTCGTCACGGAAAGAGAGGATGCACGAGGGCTCGATTCCCACGAGGGGCACATCTTCAGTGACCAGGCCCGAGAGCATCTCCACGTTACGGACGGCATATTTGCGCGCAAGCTTCAGGCAGCCCTTTGACAAGGCTGCGCGGCCGCTCTCGGCGTGTTTGGGCACCTCTACGCAGTAGCCAAGTTTGATAAGCAAGCGCGCAAAGGTGAGGCCAAGTTCGGCCTCCTGATGGTTGGTGAACTCGTCGGCAAACAAATACACTTTCCTGCCGCCGGCGGGGTTCTTATGGCTCTCCATTTCAACCAGTTTACGCATGCTGTAGCGGCTCAGGGTGGGGATGTTGCGGTGGATGGAGAAACGGATGATCTTCTTGATAAGCCGGGCAGACGGCTGCCAGGTGGCGAAGAAGTTATAGAGCGGGCGAAGCTTAGCCCCCAGCGCCTCCACGCTTGCCATACGCGCCACCATCCAGGAGCGGAATGGCGTGCCGTGGCGATCGTATTTCTGCTGCAGGACTTCGCTCCGCAGCTTGGTCATATCCACATTGGAGGGGCACTCGGAGAGGCATCCTTTGCAGGCAAGGCAACTGTCCAGCACCTCGGAGAGTTCGGGGATGTCAAAAACGCTCCGCCCCCAGCTGACGCTTGCAAACGCGTCGCTCTCGAAGCCCCGCGTCAGTATCTCCCGGAGCACATTTGCCCGGGTGCGGGTTGACCGGGTCTCGTCGCCCGACACCTTGTAGGCCGGGCACATCGTGCCTCCTATCAGGTTCGACTTGAGGCAGGCTCCGGCGCCGTTGCACTGCTCGATGGAGCACATAAGGGCGTGCGCCTGACTGCGTACCCCGCTGGCTCCTTCCACCTTGCATTCGTCAAAGGCCGCCCGCCAGTTGTAGTATGCATTATCGGCGCGGAGTTCATCCTCCACAGCGTACTTCTGTCCCACTGCAAATCGCAGCCATTCGTCCATCGGAGGAGTGTCAACTATCTTGTTCACGTTGAACACCCCGTCAGGGTCCCAGCTCTTCTTGACTTCCTGCATAAGGGAGTAAACCTCAGCGCCGTACATCAGAGGGATGAATTCGCCGCGCAGGCGGCCGTCGCCGTGCTCACCGCTCAGGCTTCCCTTGTGCTTGCGGACGAGTTTTGCAGTTTCCTCCGCAATCTCGCGGAACAGCTTGCGGCCTTCCGGAGTCTTGATGTTGAGGATGGGCCGCAGGTGCAGTTCTCCGGTGCTGATGTGGCCGTAATATACGCAGGAAGTCTGCAGCCGCCGGAGCATTGCGCCAAAGTCCTCCATATAAGCGGGCAGGCGCTCCGGGGCCACGGCAGTATCTTCAATAACTCCTATTGGCTTGGCGTCGCCCTTCATACCGCTGAGCACGCCGAGGCCCGCCTTGCGCAGGTCCCACACCTTGGCCACGTCGGCGCCATACACTCGTGTGTTGGTATATGCCAGGCCGGATTGTATGATTTCCGATTCAAAAGCCGCTGCCTGGGCGTCTATCGCCTCCCTGCTCGCGCCCCAGAATTCAGCAATCAGCAGGGCCGCGGGCATACCCTCCACAAAGAAGGAATTGCGCTTCTGCTCAATGTTTTGGAAGCTCAGCTCCAGGATTTTGCCGTCCATCAGCTCCACCGCGGCGGGATGGTGCTTAAGGGCTATAAGGTTGGCCGCGAAGCTCCCTTCCAGGGTGTTGCAGTGGGCACACACCACCATCTTTTCCGCCGGAGGCAGAAGGTCGAGAGAGATTTTGATTTCGGTGATGAAGGCAAGGGTGCCTTCAGAGCCGGAGAGCAGCTTGCACAGGGCAAGGCCAGGGGCTTCATTAACAATCTCTATAGCCTCGTCGATGGCATATCCGCAGCTACGGCGCTGCAGGCTCTTGTCCGGGTAGTTTTCTTCAATCAGGGAGCGGGTGCTCTCGTCGTCGGCCCATTGCTCGAGCTGGCTCAGGATTGAGTCCAGCAGAGGATGGGACTCTCTGTCGCCTGCAGAGCTAAGTGCCTCAGTATCAAATAGGGAGCCGTCGGAGAGCACTCCCTTGCAAGAAAGCACGTGATGGCGGGTGCTGCCATAAACCAGCGAGTGGGTGCCGCAGGAATTGTTGCCGAACATTCCCCCGATGCAGCAGCGGTTGCTGGTAGAAGTTTCGGGGCTGAAATGCAGGCCGTAAGATTTGAGGGCAATGTTGAGATCGTCCCTCACTACGCCTGGCTGCACCCGTGCCCACTGCTCCTGCGGATTGATCTCCAGAATTTTGTTCCAGGCCTTGATGTCCGCCACTATGCCCTTGCCCACAACCTGCCCAGCGACGGAGGTTCCGGCAGCCCGCGGAATAATGCTGGTGCGCCTCCGCCGGGCCTCCGCCACAAGCTCTACTATTTCCTGCGTGCTTTCAGGATACGCCACGCCCCGCGGCACCTCCCGATAGATGGAGGCATCGGTCGAGTAGGCTATCTTGTGCAAAGAGTCGGTGAGGATCGAGAGCATAATTCGAGTAAAGGTACGAATAATAGCGGGAAATGCAAACAGACGCCCTTACCGAGCGCCTGTTTCTATAATGCCACACAATACCGGGCACCTCAATGTTGGTCATCCAGCAGCCGCTGTTGATATCTCTTCCATTTTTGCGGAATAGACAAATCATAATCCGAAGAAGACAAATGCACAATATCGGGGAAAAGGCATTTCTTAAAACGGCTTTCATAACGTGCCAGAATAATCACTGATCCGTTTGTCAAAGAGTATAGATTGCTCGAATAATGATTTGGCGGAAAATAGATATACACCTTTTGTCCCACTTCTTTGGCCACTTCTACAGCAGGAATCATATCACTGTCCGCGGATACTACTACAGAAACATCGCATTTCTTTTCAAGCGCATCTGCAACTATTTGTGTCACAATGCGAGCATCTGTCTCCTTCTCCTCATAGGTATGGATTATGCTACCGCAATTCCGGCATGTTATCTCTTTACTAAGAAACTTCCCAAGGAAAAGATGAAATTTCGGGTTCTCTTTGTTGGCCTGAAAGAAGGAATACTGTCTGGCGTTCTTTTCCGGATTATCAGGCCGGGCGGAAAAGTACTTAACGGCAACCAACTCTTGGTTTGGACGCATAAACATTTCAAACAACTTAACTACATCCAGCCAATAATACCTCTTCCAGCGACGCTCACTTCGCAATCCGTAGAAAAAGTTGAATCCGTCTATATAGACGATTACTCTTTGTTTATTCATAGTTTCAGTTTCTTTTTAAAAATAAGCCACCCCAAAAAGAGGTGGCGAGCCTTAGCCTATTTCATCTAAGGGGGATTACTGTTACAAAGGTAAACAATTATCGTAAACTAGCAAAACATTTTACCCTTTTCAGGTAAATTCTTTACTAAGAGGAATTAGCTATTGAGATTATCACGAAACTCAAAAGTATAAACACGTGGCTCCCCTTTGACGAGGTTGATTCTCGTATAAAGAAGTGGCGTGATTTCAATCTTTAGCACCGAAACGATGCCTCCAATAACAAACACAAACGCAAACAAATGAAGAAAGCCATCATCCGTTTGGATGATGGCTTTCTTCTATAGTGCTACAAAAAACCTGTTTGCTCTGTCCATATTGGATCACCTTCACGCGGCCACAGAGTATACCAGTCGAGGCCGTATTCATATACCAATACTGGAAGCCTTCTATTCAGATACCTCAGTTCTCTAAAATAATCCCCGCAAAACATTGATTCACCATAGCAGACAGAATAGTCTTTGCAAATTATAACAAAGGATAATGCATGAGTAATATCCAGATACTCATCATCCCATTCATTTCTTACCCTACGAATAATCCGATACTCTTGCTCATGCTCCCATTCTTTCCTCTTTATAAAGAAGATTTCATCCCTCCTTCGCCATATTTCTGCTTTTATACCCGCTCGGCTTCTGTTATGCGTTTCAAAACCCTGCGTTACGAGGTTATGATAGGATACATTGTTTGCGTAATCTCCATCTTGAAGAGTCAGTTTCTCCTTGTCAAATACCAAGCATACTCCATATCCTTTATCTGAATATAATCCCCACATCGTATGCAAATCAAAACCAAGGAAACAACAATCATCGCGTTCCATGTCTTGAGAAAAACATATTTGCTGATATCTGTGCATCTCGTTTTCAGTCAACATATCCCGATAATCTCTACTGTTATCAGCCGATAGATAGCCTTGTAATGCTCTACCAAATCCCATTCTATTGCTCTCTATCAAATCATTCATTTTGAACAATTTCCCGAACCTAAGCTTACCACTTTCAATAATACTGCAAGCAGCTTTGAAACTGGTGAAATGATAGAGACGATTCATCTCCTCAAATCGCTGAGCTACAGACTTCCTCATTTCAATTCCTTATAATACTCAAGCAAAAACAGCGGGAACCCATTCAGCACGGCAATCTTCTCCCCGTCACAAAGATACTTCCCACACCGTACAGCAAAGATCCGAGACTGCGCAACAAAGTCCTTATCCTCCAGCATCTCATTAACTCCAGTGCACATAAAGTTCGCATTCAAGGTATGCTGCTCCACCAGCCAAATCCAATTCTGCTTTACCTTTGCATACTCCCACTTCCCTGGCTCATGATGCCCGGCCGCACGGGGGATGAGGTACGTGCTGCTTTTGCGGGCCTCACTCACCAGCTCAACTATGTCCTGCGTATTTTCAGGATACGCCACGCCCCGCGGCACCTCCCGATAGATGGAGGCATCCGTCGAGTAGGCTATCTTATGCAAAGAGTCGGTGTGGATCGAGAGCATAATTAAAGGTACGGTCGCACTTACTTCAGACCATTTTGAGGCTAAACGCCTCCGAAAACGGAATTGTCTCATTCTTGTGCAGATGCTGCTGCCATGCAGGCTCTCTGTGACTCATTTCAGAGATATCATGCGCTTTGAGAGGCTTCAGTTTCGCACAAACTGTATCAATGATTGCCAACTCTTCTTTACTGAAGCAACTCATATCAGCCTCGGAAGAAGAAGTAAGGGCGAGGCATTCCTGATCGCGTACAATCTTGAGCTTTGGCGTGATTTCGTCAAATGCGCTATAGACTCTATCCCAGCGCTGAGGGACAGGGCCGAAGTCAATGGCGTTGTATGCCAGGCCCGAAATGGCCATCCCTCGCTCTCGATAGGACAGGAAATCAATATAAAACAGCACCTTATTCATCTTGGTCTGGAAGGTATCACCCGTCTGCCCGAGTATATAAAGCAGCAGGTTTTTCAACCGAACGGTGGACTGTGGGGCAAAACCATTTTCCGGTCCCCGACCACTGCAGAATAGCCTGGATGCCGCCCACTGCTCACTGTGCCATGCGGGAGACTGAGCAATTACTTCCTCAACACGGGCGATAATCTTTGTATATTCGCGCTCGGTTAAGTGACTGCGCGAACTCCGTACAAGATCAAGGAATACTCGGGGATTCATAGCTCCGCGTATCATCTTTCCATTGCTCTCACTTGGTACTTCGCCCATCTCATATAACCGGTATTGGTTGGTTCCAAAGCCCAGAATGGCTGACATTTTGGCCGCACTCAACCCGTAGCGTTTACGTAAAGCAACAATCTCATCAGTATAAGGTACGCCATACTTTGCCCTATACTGATTTGTCACCTGATTGTACCAGATGCTGTCGCTTTCCGTTGTGGTATAACTCTCCCCCTCCGCATCATCATAGAAAGAGATATATACGCAATCGTACTCTTCGCCCCTGTACTTCATTTTTTCAGGTTCGCAAACCACCCGCAAGGGCTTTCCTGTAAGTGAACTGGTCGGGACATTCATAGTGCTATCATTTAAACGGGTACTTCAATGGGTACTCTGCTATATGGAATGAAATGCAAATCGTTTGGCCGTTTTCGTATCCTAGAGTTATCTTTATATACACTTCACGGTTTTTCACATCTTTGCCAAACACCCACATTTCGCCGCTTTTGTTCAATTCATCAATGACAGGTCCTTCTACATAATCCTGAACTAACAGGTTCTTCACAATCACCTCTCGCTGAAAGGGCGTGATATCCAACTGCAAAAGAGTCTCTCTATTCTTCCCTCTATCATCCCTAAAGCGGATCCCATATACCTGCGCCTTGACATTAAACTGTTCCAGAAACGCCTTCACTTCATCAATCGTTACCATCGCACTTATGTTTCTTTGGCACAAAGATACAACTAATTATTAAAAAAGCCTAAAAATCAAACGATAAAGTTGTATTTTTAGGCACCATTTTCCCGGAGAGGCTGGGAGGGGATGAACCAGCACGGTTGACAGACGCGAAACCTGGAACGAAGGACCGCCAGGGACTGAAGTGGAGGGTTTGGCGGCTGCCTACCATGACCGCTTTCCCTTAAAAGTGCGGGAGCAGGGCGCCGGTCTTGAACAGACGGGCGCCGCTGGCGGGCCAATGGAGCGTGGCTCGAGCGAGTCTGTGGACGACCCCGGCGGCCACAGTCTCGCCGACGCGTGGCAGTAAGAGCGGAAGCCCCCTGGGCGGCGAAGGTGCTCAGGGGACTGGAGCCTAGCTGGCGTGACTGGAGGCGTAACGGCCGCATCGCGGAGCTGCGGCCGCACGCCGGAACGAACGCGAGCTTGACCGCTTTCAGGGTGGATGGTCGCGGAAGCGTCGGCTGACGAGCCGCAGGCGCGTCAGCTGCGCTTCGGCGACCGGGCGGGAATACATCCAGCCGAAGGCTGACCGCTTTTTCTTCAATCAACCATACGCCAGCGCTAATCTTACCAAATGACGGTTAAGGCTGTATTGAATCGTTCTGATGCAAAGCAGTGTTCATTGCACATCGAAGACATTTCGTCACAGTCATCGAAACGAAATCTATGAGATAAATCAAACCATACGGCCATATCAACTGTTTGAATATCATCAAGTCTGTAAACCGTATGGTCTTTGAACCACTCCTCTGTAACCGAATTGTTTGGCACCGGAAGGTTTGTAAAATCTATCAAGCGGCGGGTGAAGGCCTGGGACTTACGGAAATACATCACTCTGCCATTGTAAGAATAGATGACCACAATAGGATGTGGGCCATAATCGACATATTTGAATAGTGCAGAGGATAGGCTTGTGCCAAATTCTCGAGCGACATCATCAATTAGCAACGGAGAGAAGGCCTTACCCCTAACTGCTTTTTCAAATTGAGAACTTGGAAGAAGCAATTCAGAAGCAAACTCATTTGCTTCAGCTTCTTGATTACCAAATTTGTAGTAATCTAACGACGCTTCGTTGTCATAATGAATTTCTCGATGCTTTAACTCAAAGTGCCCAAGTTCATGAGCTATAGAGAAACGCTTTCGCGGAAGGTAAGATGTCTCCGAATTAACGGTAATGATTGCATGACCTTTGTTGCCAAAGACAATTCGTCCCTCACAATCATCAAGTGGCACTTCGCGGTATAGTATGTTTCGAGCGAATACAAGATTCCGGAGGTCAATGTCAATAACATTGTCCAGGCCGAACTCTTGTAGAAGCAAAATACCATGAAAATCATTCAGTCTAGGTCTAACTATTGTCTCCATAACACCTCTTCTGTAAACATGATGCTCCGATAATACATGCCGTATCATTGATACTGATTCTTTCGCCTATTCCGATGAGACCTATCAATTACCCGGGGCCTAAAAAGAACTGCAGTTATAAGAGTTTTCCATTCCCATTCACGTTTTACTCTTTCTTCCACTGTATTCTTTTTACTAACACCAGAATCACATATAGCGGCAACAGTAGCAAAAACAATCCCGACCAAAACACGTTCTGAGGTATCACTGGAATAAATGTTACCTCTGCAGGCATAACGAACCACGAAGCGACTGCGCTAATAATAATCGCAAGCGACACTGGCCACAACTGCGGCCAAACTCTATACTCCGGGCTCTTTATCTTCTCTATCCCCTCTGCACGTACCGTCATCTTCACCTGCTCTGCGGAGAAATCCTTTCCTTTAGCAACTATCACCAAATCAATAAACTCATCCTTTTTCAGCAGCGACCATGACAAATCATACTTATTGTCTGACACATATGTTATGGCCGATTCCATTTCTTTATTGGATGGTTCTAGTGCCACGTCAATGGTCTCAACGGCCTCGTGTATCTCTATTGAAATAGGTTTAGCGCACTGCCGAATATAATTGATATCATTCTCCCCGTCATTCAGTAGCCTGATTCGAAGCAAGGTCAAAGAGTCCTCACACATTTTGTCCTTATATGAAACCGTAATGGTGAAGTCCCCGTCTTGCCGGTTATCATAAACAGTTCGGTTGATTGTCTGGCGAGAGATATTATATGGTTTTCGCTTCATGATAACAAGGTTCTTAATTCCTTTAAAGATAAGGCTGATTAATAAACTAATGATGGCAGCTATAACAAAACCCAGCAGGTCCCAATGCTGAAGAAACTCTTTGATTGATCCCATAATATAGATGATTTGCAACCTAAAGCATATCCAACGCATACGACCGCATCTTAGCGTCTAAATCATCCAAATCTTGCGTCCATAATCCCCGTGTCTTCATCTCTAAAACTAAAGACGTATAATCTTCATTATTAACAATAGTGGTGGCTTTCATTGCTGTATATTCTCTATCACACTGACAGGCCTCCAGTAATTCACGCACCTTATTCCTCATTCTATTCTTCTCCTGAGTCCTGGAAACAGGCGTCACGCTTTGAATCGCCTCCAGAAAATCCTCAACCTTAGAAACCAGCTCATTGCATACAGAGAACCGTGGTTTGCAGCGCTTCTCTGTATCATTCAAATCTAACGATACAACGGTTTCCTTTCCCACACCTGTTTTCCATTTATATCTAAATGCTCGGAAGCCAAGATGTACCTTTGGGTCATCTACCGTTGGATTCACAATAGGGTCGGTTATTGTGTCGTGCGCTCCTTTGTTTCCATTACACGACCTACATGCTGGCAACAAATTGTCCCAAATCACCACCTCATTCTTATACTTATCCTTGTGATGGAAGTGTTCTACCTCCATATAGTTGGACTCTTTTCCCAATTCACACTCACAATAACAGCACTTTCCATGAGTCATCGCTATTAGGCGCTGCTCAATATAGGGCTCTTTCCAGACAGATTTGGTTGGATCCGCTATGTAAAGAGCAGTTTTGTCTGCGACTACCTGAGGAGTCAATTCCGCTGGCGCTGCAATTCTCTGAATCTTAATCATACCTTTAGTCGCTCAAACCTATCATCTGTATACGCAACAGTTCCAAGAGTTCGTTACCCGGCTTGATTAGACCGAGCAACTTCTTATAAGCTTCCTTTGCCCTGCCTTTACTATCATCGTCAAGAGCTTTTTCAAATTCAGTCATCGCCGACTTGAATTCCGCTGTTCTGGAACTCTTCATTTCCATCACATCCTGCAATATCTCATCTACCGTCCAGCTGTAGCAACCATGCTCCATACCACCTTCATCTGAGATGCGGTTCGTCTCTCCATCACGTCTCAGCCTCACGATTGTACTCTCCGATGCCTTCATATTCGCCAAAATCAGCGGAGAATGAGTGGCAATGATGAAATGGCAATCTCTATAGTCTTTGAAGATCTCTCTTAACCACCCCACATAATTCATCTGCCAGTCAGGATGCGAGCTGTTTTCCGGCTCATCAATCAGTATCAGGCTACCAGAACGAACATCTGCCATAATACCAATAAACTGGCAAAGCAGGTGTGTTTCACCAGAACTGCTGTCCGCTAGTCCAAAAGCAGAACCATTCTTAACCACATTAATGGAAGGGAATGATACCAAGTCCAGCTGAGTCAAGGTTTTAAGCGCAGATGCGTCTCTTTGAAACTCCCAGGGATTTTGCATTAGGTCATACCTGGCTATAGAGGCTTCTCCATTTCTTCCTGAGGCTTTCTCAGACAGGAATCTAGCAGCGCCTTCCAACGCCTCATCATCAAACTTAAGCCATCTCTCATAGTTATTGAAACCCCAAGGTGCGTTCTTTCTTCCCGGGAACCTGTCTTTCCAATTATCAAATACATCACGGATACCATCCGCTGTGATTCCCGGTCTTAAGAAAAGTTCTTTATACCGCATTCCATAGCTCACATGTAGATGCTCTTCCAGCCCCAGATTATTTAGAAGGATTCTTAGTTCTTCCTGGAAAGCTGACTTGGACGCCATACAATCCATAAGACTCTCTACCGTCTTACGTATGATAGTTCGAGTGCCGGTCATGCTGGCTGCTCTTTCATTACGAATACCTTTATACCTGTAGAAAGAATCCGTTTTTGCCACAAACTTATCAGTTACGGTCATTGTACTGGCTATTACCCTTTCCGGCAATAGAACATCATCCAAGATGGTTTCAACCCCATTCTTTGTAGCTGTAATAAACTCCATACTTCCGCCCGACAAATCTAGCACCCTGAATTCTCCATACTTCTTTGTGTTTGTTACACAATATGAATCACCAAGGTAGTCGTAGTTGACGGTAAATGAGAAACGACGATTTGCCTTTTCTGAGTCCTTGGCTTTTCGGATTTCTGAGAAAACAGTTGCGATGGCACTCATCAAGTGACTTTTTCCGGTTCCGTTAGGACCAATAATGCCTGTTGTGTATAGGGTGTCTGCTTGATTCTTGTCATCGCATAGGACTACGTCAACCTCTTTGAGCACCGGATGCCCGGAGATACGGATTCTACGGAGACGGAATGACTGTAAATCTGGCATAATCTAAAACTATTTCCGTTAAACAAACGATCTCAAGAATTTATCTGCGCTTATAACTCGTGTATATCTTTGTCTTTGCGCCACACATTAATGACATTTTGACAGTAAAATAATAATGGCAGTTCTTTTGCTCAGTCGCAAGCGAGCAGGGTATGAAGTACCCTATTGCCCGTAGCGGAACCGGCTAGCCACCGTATGGTTTAATTCAATAATAATAGTTATGGACTTTTTAAGTTTAAAAGGCATTGCCACTGCTGGAGGTTCTTTAATTATTAGTGCCAAAGATTATGATTTTCTAAGTCTTAAAAGCATTGCTTCTGCTGGCCAAGCGACAGGCGCTCAATTGATTATCAAAGATGCGGGCAGGTTGGATTTTTTAAGTTGTAAAGGAATTGCTTCAGCAAATCCAGGTCATGTGGTATTCGAATTTGCTTAGGGCTTGAATCGATTACCAAGTCTGGCAGGTCATTCTGGCCTGCCATTTCTGCGTTTATCACTTTTTTAAAACAGAATCGTAATACTGCATCCCAACCGGGACCAAGGCATTGCCGGGGGCTGCGTCGTGATAGTAACGGCTGATGGCTGGGAGTTTGTCCGGACCGGCGATGATGATGGAGGGGTTGTGGCGGATGTCGAGTTCTTTAAGGTTGGGGAAAGATGTACTTACTAGGCCAATGTTGATGCGGTTATGGCTGATGTTGAGTGTGCGGAGGCCGGTAAGGGTTGTGGGCAGGATGAAGTCAATTTGATTATAATCTGCGATAAGGTCCTGTATCGAGGAGCCGGAAATGGAGAATGGCAGGGACCGAAGCTGATTATGGCCGACGGAAAGGGTTCGCAGGTGTGGCAGGGCAAATACGAAGTCCGGGATGCGGGTAATGTTGTTGTAGGAGAGGTCCAGGACACGGAGCTGTTTCATTCCGGCAATCTCTTCAGGGACGTCGGTGAGGCCCTTGTGGCTCAGGTCAAGCTTCCGGAGGTTTGGAGAAATCATAGGGATGCGTTAACTTTGCGAAGTCGGACTATGGAGGATAGCGACGTTAAACAACGGAGTGATATCCCAGGCTAACACAGGTCTCATCCTATACTCGCAAAGGGTAAGCGAGGATATCTGCGGGATACTGGGAGTAGTGCCCAGGCTCAACCACGAGGACTGCAATGGGTAAGCAGGCATCGGAGTGTGGATACTGGAAAAGCAAATCATTCTGATCCTCACACACGGCCACCGCAAGGTGGCTGTATTCATTTCTGGACTTCCTTATACTTTGCCAGGAACTCATCAATGGAATATGCCGAACGGGCCTCCAATTTCTTCCTAAATAACTTGTATAGCCATTCTGGGACAAGGTATCCGGCGTTGCGATGCGTAAACAACAGCTCCTGTATCTGGATAATAACGGTTTTATGCACAGGGGGCCCAGAAAGGGCATTTTTCATTTCTTGATTTACCATTGATTCCAGAGATTCTCGTGCTTTTTTATCATTTTTCTCATCCAAGATAACTGATAAAAGCCATCTGGCTGTTGGTGTCATCGGAATGAGGCTAAATGTAATGAAAGCAACCCAGTCATTTTGCCTAATTGCCCCGCAGACTATAATGCAGACACTAAAGACAATAGCGACTATAATACACAGTTGAAAATACCTTCTACGCAGATATGAGTCATATTTCAGACAGTCTCTTTGGCAAAGAAGGATTGCTGTATTGATGTCTTGAATATCCCCAATCCCTACTTTAAACCAGTCATGCAAGCGAGGTGGTATTTTGGAAGATTTATGGTCATAGACATTTTCATATGACGGCTTGCTTCCCCATAAATGATGATTCCAATCCAACCCATATAATTCGGTCTCCAGAAGTTGCTGGATTCGTGCGGCGAGATTTCGTTTATTCGAGATTATGTAGTCAAGAACAGGGCCGATAAGAAGCGAAACAAAAGTGAGGGACGTAAGCGCAATCCCCACCCACGAAATATCCGGACTGAAAACACGCACCATTGCCAACACAACAATAAGAATGACGCATAAAACAAGTCGAAGGGCCTTCCATCTTTTAGCTGCTTTATACAGATTTCGCTGGGCGCTAAGCTTGTCCAGGATTGTCTGGTCGTTCTGATGCTCTATAATCTTATTCATAGCTCAATAACCTATGTCCCATACTCCGGGAACTTATCTCCAAATACCGAATGCCATAATCTGATTGCATCCTTGATATTGCCCTCTTGCTCCTTCCTGATAGCATGGTATGCTGCAATCCAAGAGATGTTCGCTACTTCTGATAAATGATTCTTAGTCTCCGTATCCAGGTCATATAAGTCCCCTTGAATACCTTTGGGGTCTCTGACCGGCGCCTTAATGGCATCTGCAAGATACCGAAGCACCCGCTCTACCCTAGTTTTCCAACTCATCCCCAGCGGCATAGGGTCCGATTCGATGCTATCCTGCACCATCTGCTCAAACATGTACGAAGAAACTGAATCACCCCACTTAAGTTCCTTCCAATACTTCATCAAGCGAATCAGAGGAGTTACCAAGCCTGAATGCCTCTGATCACAAGCTGCCACTCTATTCCTGTCAATCCGAGGATCTGAATTCTTCCAATTACCCTGGCCATCAGGAATGAGGTAGAACTGCTGTGCAGTGTAGAAACAAGGAACAATGTCAAAATTCCAAGGATAAGAAGAGAGTTGCAGGCGCGCCGCTTCGTGGTCCCGATGCTTTTCCGCCTGCTTATAATGCTCTACCTGGTTCAAAGCACCAATCAGCTGATTGACCACCTTCCTGGAATTGAGGGAGCCATCCTCCTCAACACAATCCTTGATTACCGGGATACTCTTGTCGAAGATAATCCGATACAATTCATTCTCAACCACCGTACAATAGCTTCCTCCAACACCACTGAAGCAAACCATCATATCGATATCATCCAGCTCCCGCTTCTTCGTCTTCCGCTCAAACGAGCCAAAGTTGAGGCTCATTCCGGGATACAGCCGCGGCAACAAACCCTTCTGCGAAAGGCTCTCGATGTTCTGAAGAACAAAATCCCGGCTCTTTCGCGCAGTCTTAGTTCGTTCTGGATCCAGGTCAACACACTCCCGGCGAAACACCTCAAAGCATCTATCAACAGTAAAAGGCATAAATCACAAATAATTCAGACTCAAAAAGCCAAACAAATCTTCAAGAATGCCGACAATAATCAATTCGCACAACCACACTCAAAAACAAACAAATTCCCACTACTCATATTGATTCACCCTCTTATATATCTCCCCTAATTCCAACAGCTTCTCAAACAAGACGACTCTGTCTTCTTTCATCTCTCCAGCATTCATGAGCTTCTTGTTATGCTTAATCCAGTTACAATACCTACCCCGCTCCTCCGGATTATAACGTGATGGATTCCTGTGATTTGTTTCAATAAAGTCCTTCACCTCCTGGTATCTTTTTAGCCAGAATTCGTTTTGCGTCATACCGCACAAAAAGTTATCCCAGGACATCCTCATCACCCAAGGATTTCCAATTCACGTTATTACAAAAGCTTTCTATACAATAAATTATAGAATGACATATAGGCACCCCTAAAAAACATACTAGAGGCTTTCTTATTCTTTGCTTTTTGAATCGTAAGTAGGATATCCTTGATTTCTTTATTCTCGCTTATTTCGCCCTCAAGCGCCACTAAATCAGATTCCATTTGCTGGATAGAAACTATCACTTCGTTTAACTCTTCGTCTTTATGCAACAAATCTAACAATTTCTGATAAAGCCTGTCGCATTCTTCCCGATAATACAAGCTCAAAGATGCTTTTTTAACTAAGACTTCCAACTCTTCCTTTCTATATTCAAGAGAGGCTATCTGGTCCGTCGTATCTTTTAGTTCGGTCCGTTTATTCTCAATTTCACTTGCAGTTTTTGCAAGTTGCTTTAAGGCATCTGCACTATAATCTCTTATTTCGGACCTCATCGATGCGGCTCCAAGTCCGAGGATTGAAGCTAAACCTCCAACAATCGCGGCAATTATAAGGTAGACATTCCAATCAATTACCTTGAATAGTGCACAAACTGCACCCCCTATATATACAACACCAAGAATTATAAATGAGATAATAACTAATTTCCTCATGATAAATCGATAGTCACATTTTTAGGGTTATTAATACATAGTTGACGCAAATCCATCGTCGTCTTTTTATCACAATTCTTCAACAAAACATGTCCTCCCGAATTGAATGCGGCATTGATGATTTGCATCAAATCCATTGTCGTCTTTGTGGATGCATCCACAACTAAATTAACTCCCAAATTGGCGAGTTGAATGATGTCCATCGTTGTTTTCATCTCAAATATATCTAAAATAAACTATCAACATACACACCTTTCTCCCGAATTACTTTGTTCTGGTTCTCGATGTTTCAATTAATGCTTGGGGAAGGATGCCTTGCATAGATAAGAATATGCTACACCTCTTCACTTTTACGGATATAGTTTAGGCTAGTTTCTATCTCCTCCAGCGGTACAGTTCCGCCCCACATCCTATAAACATACTCCGGCGTAATGCCACCAGATCCATAGAACAAGAACGGCCTTCATTCTCAACAAACTCACGGAGACGAGAAACTACAGAGCCTTTAATCTCCAGGTTATACACATTGGTCTCGCGCTGCTGAAAACCAACGGAACGATAGAGGTTATTCGCCGCCACCCGTTTAGGATTGGATGTTAGATGCAGCTCCACATCGCCCAGTTCACGCCGAGCATAGTCGATGATGTGATCCATCTGTTTCCGCCCAATATGCCGCCCACGACAAGCCGGATTCACAACCACATCCTCAACATTCGCCTTCCGCCCAGTTGGCGTATCAAACACACAGAGTGTTGCACAGCCAACCACATGGCCGTCATCCCCTACCGCAGCGAAGAAATGTGTTCCTGAATCCGCAACTATGACAGAAAGCCTTTGCGGTGAAACTGAAAGACAAGGGACCAATTCTTTAATCAGCCCCTGGACATCAAGAACTTGTGACTCAGTCAACGAACGCAATAAAACAATCTCCATCATTTCAGCAACAATTACAACCCCAATCAATAAGCAAGCACATCTGCCGGATTCTGAGGCTCATACGGTCCATCCTTACAGCGCTACCCGCAGCTTTCAACTCCGCGTTGAAGGCACTTACGCCCACCATGAAGTAATGCAGCCTATCCGAAACCGGGATATCCACAGCCGTACCAACCTCATACCGCTTTAAATTACCCTGCGGTTTCTGTTGAGGCGTCAGCATCTCAAAACCTGCAGCGGGAGAAATGAACAGTTGAATGGTATCATCAAGTGTCTTCGGTGTATAGATACCCGCATCATAAAGTCTTTTCAGCGCAATCCCATGCAATGTGGCCGATGAAATCAAATTGTCGTCCACCACCGTATCAAAGCATCGGTTAACGGCGAAACAGATATTGCGTCTCTTCACCGACTTGGGAACAATCCTCTCATTAAACAAATCCCCATACAACACATAAACTCCTTTCCCATTCCGGCCATCAATCACCTTCTTCTTCCTCCGGCACAAAACCCAAAAACTCACTCCGATGACACACAACGACCAAACACCCAGAAGAATCAAAACACTTACCACCACCTTATACCCCATAAGCGTTTCCTTGGGAAAGAACCCCTCCAACGCCACAAACATCCGCACAAACCCCAGCACAGCATATATGAGCGTCAACACCGCGAAAGACCTCTTCCCGATGAACTTACGACTATTCCATAAACGTTTGAACATATTGATATTATATGGCTGAAAGACTATACAATCATAGATACTGATTCACCCTTTTATACTTCTCCACTAGCTCCAACAAATTCAGGAACAAATGCCGTCTGTCTTCTTTCATCTCAGTGTACCTTTCCAGCCATCTTTTATCCTGGGTCATTGCCTACTCCACCCTCGTCACCAACTCCTCCATCGGCTTCCGAGCACCGTGCATGGGCGAAGGCTCACACCCTGCAGCTGGATAGCCCACATTTATCATCGCGACCAGTTCATAGTCCTCAGCGCCTGGAAGGATGTCCCGCAGCAGGGCGGGGTCAAAAGAACCGACCCAGAGGGTGGCCAGGCCTTCGTTCTCTGCCGCCAGCATCAGATACGTGGCGACGATGGCGGCGTCCACCTCGGCGCCGTTCTTGCCGTCGTAGCGCCTCACCCACGCGTCCGCGGGCCGACAGCCCACGACCAGCAGCATAGGTGCGCCATAGTTGGACCGCGTAACGCCCTTGATGGCCTCCAGCGTCTCCGGACGGGAGACCGCCCAGATATGCACCGGCTGCTTGTTCACCGCCGTAGGCGCAATCCGACCGGCCTCCAGGATCCGGTCCACCTTCTCCTGCTCCACCCCATGCGCCGCAAACGCGCGACAGGAGTAACGACGATTCAGAACGTCATTGAATTCCATAATGCATCATTTTTTCAACACCAATACCCATTCGCTGGAGATGGTGTTGGCGGTTTTGTTGCGTTTGGTCATGAGACCGTAGGATTTGATATCGTCGATGAGTTTGAACTCGAGGTGCATTCCTTTGGATTGGAGGTAGGTGGTGAGGTAGTCCTGGGTGTTGAAGGAGATGCCGCTGACTGTGTTGTTGCCGATGACCAGTATCATATAGCCGCCGGACTTGAGGACTCGGTAGGATTCATCAAGGGCGGCTTTCATTTCGTTGAGGTAGGTGCCGACGATGCAGGCGCGTTCGGCTTTTCCTTTGGAATAGAGGTTTTCCAATACAGCGTCAGCTGCTGAAATTCCTGTTTCGATGCGCTGTAGTGTCTGGGCGCGATGATAGTCTTCGCGACCGATGTTCTTGTCATTGAGGCCACGTATGGCCGCAGATTCTTTTGTCCCGAGCCAGTAGAGATTCAGGCGCGAAGCACGGATATATTTTTGGGCGCCAGCGTAAGGTGGGGACGTGAAGATGAGGTCCACAGAACCATCGTCCAGCAATTCGCCCCCTGTAAGGTGGCGGGTGAGGTTTCTGGCATCGTTCGAGATAACTTCGGCAGATACTCGCTTATCCAGGTCTTTAAGCGAATCAACCCGTGCGATGTTAAGCATACAGATGCTTTCGAACTTGTCGTAAACATCTACATCTTGGAGTGTCTTCAGCCGGAATTGCGCTGATTCACGGCGTTCACTTCCTTCCGCAAATCGGTTGGGATTCAGCTTTACTGGGACAGAGATTGTAGGGTCGGCGAAACTCACCTTCTTGATAAGGTTGGAGAAACAAAGGAGGAAGAAGTCCTTTTGCTTAGCCTTTCGCACCTTTCCAATCGATACCTCCAGTCGATGCAATTGATTGATAGTACTTTCGGAGAACCACTCACCTATCATTTCATCCGGAGGGAAGACAGAATGATCTCGCCTGGCGCGGGTAAGAATTGCCGATAAGGTGTCAAGCAATTCATCTTTCGGGATATAGGTAGTCTTGACTTTGGAGATTAGAATGGCCAAAGGGTTCGCATCAGCCCCATAAGCATTCCGGCCACTTGCAATGGCTTCGAGCAGAACCGTTCCCGTCCCACTGAAGGGATCCAAGACAAAACCTTCATATGGACAAAACAAATCCGTCGTTGATAAGAAGTAGTACGGAATATTGCACAACAATTTAGCCGGGTATGAATGAATCAAGTGCGTAAAACGCTCCTTACTCTTCATATCCGGCACAAGTGTGCGAAAATTCACAGATACCGGCTCCCCGGTCTCTATGAATTGTCTTTTGTATCCTTCAAAGACTTCTTCTACAAGCATTGAACAGTCGGAATCTTTAAAGATACGACAATTTTCAAAGTATCAGAACTTCCGCCAGACCATCTTGTTGACCACGCCGACGTAGCTCTGGATGATGCGGACGACCTTGGTGGAGACGTTCTCGTCGATGTAGTCGGGAACGGGGATACCCGGGAAGCCGTCGCGGATGAGGGAGACGGCCACGTCAACGCTCTGCAGGAGCCCCTGGGTGTCGATGCCGCTGAGCACGAAGCAACCCTTGTCGAGGGCCTCGGGACGCTCGGTGCTAGTGCGGATGCAGACGGCCGGGAAAGGATGGCCGATGCTGGTGAAGAAGCTGCTCTCCTCCGGCAAGGTACCGCTATCGCTAACCACACAGAATGCGTTCATCTGCAGGCAGTTGTAGTCGTGGAAGCCGAGGGGTTCGTGCTGAATCACGCGAGGGTCAAGACAGATCCTTCGGCTGAGCTCAGGATGACTGGCGGCCTGCTCCAACCTCTTACGCGAACGCGGATGGCAGGAATACAGAATCGGCATATCATACTTCTCCGCCATCTTGTTAATAGCGTTGAACAGCGAGAGGAAGTTCTTCTCCGTGTCGATATTCTCCTCACGGTGCGCTGAAAGAAGGATGTACTTACCCTTCTCCAGACCAAGGCGCTTATGAATGTCGCTTGCCTCAATCTCCGCAAGGTTGTTATGCAGCACCTCTGCCATGGGCGAACCGGTCACATACGTACGCTCCTTCGGCAAACCCGTATCGGCCAGGTAGCGGCGGGCATGCTCACTATACGCCATATTCACATCGGAAATAATATCCACGATGCGGCGGTTCGTCTCCTCCGGCAGGCACTCGTCTTTGCAGCGGTTACCAGCCTCCATATGGAAGATTGGGATGTGGAGCCTCTTGGCGCCAATCACCGAAAGACACGAATTAGTGTCCCCCAGCACCAGCACAGCATCGGGCTTTATCTCTACCATCAGCTGGTAGCTCTTGGCGATGATATTGCCCATGGTCTCACCGAGGTCAACACCCACCGCCTCCATATACACGTCCGGGTCCGCGAGCTTCAAGTCCTTGAAGAACACACCGTTAAGGTTATAGTCGTAGTTCTGCCCGGTGTGCGCTAGCAGGCAGTCGAAGTACTCGCGGCATTTGTTAATCACTGCCGCCAGGCGGATAATCTCCGGCCTTGTACCCACGATAATAAGAAGCTTAAGCTTCCCGTTATTCTTGAATTGTGCCATATTACTTGTTTTTAGATTTCTCGACTTCGCTCGAAATGACAGTCTACTTTACAGGTTCAAAATAAGTATCAGGTTTGTCGGGATTGAAGACCTCGTTGCAATACATTACGGTAACGAGTTCTTCGGTGTCGGAGAGGTTGATGATGTTGTGCGTGTAGCCGGGGAGCATATGGACGGCCTGGATGTGGTCTCCGTCGACCTCCCATTCCAGCACCTTGCCGTCGGGATCGTTAAGGTTCCTCTGCTGAATGAGGCCGTGCCCCTTGACCACAATGAACTGCTCGAACTTGGTGTTGTGCCAGTGCTGGCCCTTGGTCACTCCGGGCTTGGAGATATTGATCGAAACCTGACCGGCGCCATGCGTATGCACAAGTTCCGTAAACGAACCACGCTCCTCGACTTTCATAGTCAGCGGGAACGCCACTTTGTCTTTGGGAAGGTAGCTGAGGTAGGTGCTGTAGAGCTTCTTGGCAAACGATCCTGCGGGAATGTCCGGAATCATCAGTGTCTCGGGCTGGGCGGCAAAGCTGTCCAGCAGATTCACAATCTCGCCAAGCGTGGCGT
>JAGCCX010000079.1 GCA_017651465.1 Bacteroidales bacterium | reverse complement strand
GCATTCGACGTGCTCAAGGCCATCGAGAAGAAGCTCCCCGGTTTCCCCATCGTCCTGCACGGCTCGTCTTCAGTGCCTCAGGAGTATGTTGACATCATCAACACCCACGGCGGCAAGCTTCCCGACGCTATCGGTATCCCCGAGGAGCAGCTCCGCAAGGCTGCAAAGAGTGCAGTGTGCAAGATCAACATCGACTCCGACAGCCGTCTTGCAATGACCGCCGCCATCCGTCAGCACTTTGCCGATTACCCCGGCCACTTCGATCCCAGGCAGTATCTGAAGCCCGCCCGCGAGGAAATGAAGAAGATGTATATGCACAAGATTATCAACGTGCTCGGCTCCAACGGAAAAGCCCGTTAATCTTTTTTAGCATTTCAAATCGAGCAAGCTCCTCCGGGGCTTGCTTTTTTTTATAAAAAAAATATTTACCTTTGCAGCGCTAACACGTAAGTTCAACCCCTTCCGACACGTGTGCCGGGAACAAAAGGAAGGCAAGATGATCAGGATTTTCTATCGAAACGGCGCCGAGATTCTTCTCGCACAGTCAGAAAAGAAATTTGCTGCCATCGGCAAGGAAAACGTACTTTGGATTGACCTCATCTCCCCGAGCGGTGAGGAGAAACGCGCTACGGAAGCCTTTCTGGATGTGGTAATCCAGAGCCGTGCGCAAGCCGAAGAGATTGAAAGCTCCTCCCGTTTCTCGGAGGACGATAAAGCCATATACGCCAACACCAACTTCCTCTCGCCGGCGGACGACGAGATGCTTATGGATCCCGTGTCCTTCATCCTCACCGACAAGATCCTCACCACCCTCAGGGAGATTCCCCTCCGGTCGCTGGACACCCTCCAGCGCAAGATCCAGGCGCTCCCCGGGCAGTTCCCGGACGGCTTTACCGTGTTCGTGGAGATTATGGACAAGAGGGTCGACCTTGATGCCGATATCGTGGAGCTCATATCCAAAGATGTGTCTCTCTTCAGCAAGCGCATCAACCAGCAGGAAGATATCAACGAGGAGTTCCTTCTGGACATCAACCAGCTGCAGGAGAATGCGATGTTCGTCCGCGAGAACATAGTGGACAAGCAGCGCCTCATTTCGAATATAGTCAAGAGCAAGCGCTGTCCCAAGAATTCCGAGCTCCGGGAAGACCTCGGGGTCATCCTTCAGGATATCGCTTCGCTGATCAACCATACGAACTTCGCTTTCGAGAGGCTGGAGTATCTGCAGGATACCGTGGTGGGTCTTATCAATCTGGACCAGAACCGGATAATGAAGATCTTCACCCTCATATCCCTGCTCCTTATGCCGGCTACGCTGGTGGCCAGTTTCTATGGTATGAACGTCACCCTGCCGTTCGCCGAAAAGTGGTGGGCGTGGCCTGCCATTGCCCTGCTTATGGTGGTCCTGGTGGTGGGGATATGGCTGACCTTCAAATTTAAAAAGATGTTATGAAACGCTTTCTCCCTCTTCTGGCGCTTGTGGCATTCGCCGCTTGCGCTCCTAAAACCGTACAATTGATCCAGGCATCTGCCTTCGAAACGCAAATCGACGGCAAGCCTGTATCGCTCTATACCATCAGCGGCGGCTCTCTCACTGCCCAGATTACCAATTACGGCGCACGTGTGGTGAGTCTCTGGGCTCCCGACCGCAACGGCGAGCTGGCGGATGTGGTAATAGGCTACGGTAATATCGACTCTTACGTCCACAATCCGGGCGAGCGTTTCCTGGGCTCCAGCCCCGGCCCGGTGGCCAACCGCATAGGGGGAGCGTCGTTCGAACTCGACAGAACCACCTACACCCTTGAGCAGAACGACGGCGGGAATACCCTTCACGGGGGCTTCAAAGGTATAGACCATCTGGTTTGGGACGTGGTGGAAAGCTCCGACAGCAGCATACTTATGCGGGTGGTGCATCCCGACGGCCTGGGCGGATTCCCCGGTAACAAGACGATAGACGTCCGTTATACTCTTAGCGCAGACAGCGCGCTGAAAGTTGAATTCCGGGCAACTACAGATGCTCCCACGCTTATGAACCTGGCGCACCATCCGTTCTTCAACCTCAAGGGGAGCGGTAACGGGAACATCCTCGATCACGTCCTGACTATCAACGCCTCGTGCACCACGCCAGTCGATTCCACGCTTATCCCGACGGGTGAGATAATGTCTCTGGAAGGGAGTCCGCTCGACTTCCGCCAGCCGCACGCGATAGGGGAGAGGATAGATGTGGACGACGAGCAGCTGCGCTTCGGCCACGGTTACGACCACAACTGGGTGCTCGACTGCGGGAGCGAAGGGGCCATAGAGCTTGACGCCACCCTGTATGAACCCGTCAGCGGGCGTTTCCTGGAGGTCCTCTCCGACCAGCCCGGACTTCAGTTCTACAGCGGCAATTTCTTCGGTGACGGCAAGACTGTGGACAAGTACGGCAACGTGATAGAGTACCGCGGAGCCCTGGCTATCGAAACCCAGAAGTTCCCGGACAGCATCCATCATCCCGGCTTTACGGATACAGTCCTGAGGCCCGGCGAGGTTTATTCGCATACGGCCCTCTATCGTTTCAGCACCCGTTAGCTAGAACAGTAAGGAAATACCGATTCCGATCAGCACGCAGCCGCCGATGATCTCGGCGAGAGGGCCTGTGCGTTTGCCTATGGCCTTGCCCCCGCATATGCCGAGGATTGCCGACAGTGCCGTGACCACGAAAACAGACACGAGCAGCGGGATGAAGTCGGCCGGAGACTGATCGGCAAAAGACTGCGCCACGCCCACGGCGAGCGCGTCGATGCTGGTGGCGAGGCCTCCGATGATGATGCCTTTCCAAGCGCTGAGGTCGCGTACATCTTCATCTCCCTTGATGCCTTCCCATATCATAGAGCCGCCCACATACAGCAGCAGGAGGAATCCAAGGATGTGTGAAATCTTTATTACATAAGAGGCCAGAAGGCTCCCGAACGCCCATCCCGCCCATAGCAGGGCCGACTGAATGACGGCAAAGCTCAGCGCCACCTTGAGCACTGTCGTCCACTTGAGGTTCTTGAGCGTGATGCTGGAACACAGGCTCACGGCAAAGCAGTCGGCACAGAGCGAAACTGCAAGCAGGATGGATTCCAGAATATTCATTCAGCTATGGTTTGAACTCCTGACGGTTGGCGATGGAGCGGCCCAGGGTGAGGGCGTCGGCGTATTCCAGGTCGTCTCCGAAGCCCAGTCCGCGCGCCAGGGTCGTGACCTTGCAGCCGCTGGGGGCTATCTGCCGGTAAATGTAGAATGAGGTGGTTTCGCCTTCCACGTCTCCCGAAAGGGCCAGGATAACTTCGGTGCTGGGATTGACCCTGGAAGTCAGTTCCTTGATGGTAAGGTCAGAGGGGCCCACGCCCGCGATGGGGGAGATGATGCCCCCGAGCACGTGGTACACTCCGTTGTACTGCCCGGTGGACTCGATGCTCATAACGTCCCGGACGCTTTCTACGACGCAGATAGTATTGTGGTCACGCTTCTGGTCGGCGCAGATCGCGCAGCGTTCGCCGTCCGACACCATCATACAGGTATTGCAGTAATGGACTCCCTCGGCGAGCTTGTCGATGGCCGAGGCAAAGCGGTGAATCTTGTCGGAGGGCTGCTTGAGCAGGTGCAGGGCCAGGCGCAGGGCGCTGCGCTTGCCCACTCCCGGCAGGGAATTGATGGCCTCGACCGCCTCGCGAAGGGCCTGTGAAGGGTAATTGTCGGGCTGCAGCATTGTTATTCGACCACCACGCCGTTCTTCTTCCAGTTGATGTAACCGATAATGCAGAACACGATGTAGAATGTGTACATAACGGCCATAAGCCACTTGGCCTGCGTGGCATAAACGGTGATTATCAGAATGTTGGCAACAATCCAGAACAGATACTGCTCGATGTGAGACTGCGACAGGAGCCAGGCGGCCACAAGGCTCAGCACGAGCGAAGGACCGTCGATCCAGGGGGCGGGGTCGCTGGTGAAACGCCCGAGTACTATGCTCAGGAGGGGAATTCCCACCACAAGGATGGCGGCTACTGTCAGCAGGCGTTTACGCGAGAGGGGAACTATGTGCAGTTTGCCGCCGCTCTCGCCCTCCAGCTTGCGCCATTTGAAAATACCTATGATGGCGATGGCTATAAGGTAGATGTTCAGCGCTACCTGCGCCCACAGCGGAGCCCAGGCGCCGGCCTCGTGGTTCGACACCGAAATGAGCAGGGCTGTAGATGAAACCATTATGCTGAAGTACCACATCCATTTGTGCTGGAATATCTGGAGTATCATATACGTTACGCCGCATATGAGGGAGATGATCTGTATCCAGGAGCTGTTGGATGAGAGCCACTGTAAGGCTTCTTCGAAGAAAAGTATATTCATAACGCAAAAATAATCATTAAGTTTTCATAAATCAAATAATTTGTCTAAATTTGCGCGCCTTTTAAGGAGCTAACTCCCGCGGGCACAAAACATAAAGTCCAATTACTAATTAAAAACAATTATTGTAACAAATGGAAGAAGAAAAAAGACTGAACGCATCTATCGCACCTGAAGAGTTCGATTGGGATGCCTTCGAAAGCGGTTCCGAGGTTTACGGAACAGCCGAAAAAGCGGAGATCGATGCCGCTTATGACAAGACCCTTGCAAGGATCGACGCCAACGAGACCAAGGAAGGCGAGGTGACAGCCATCAACAAGCGTGAGGTTGTCGTCTCCGTGGGCGGCAAGAGCGAGGGCGTTATCCAGGCGACTGAATTCCGCTACAATCCTGACCTTAAGGTCGGTGACAAGGTGGAGGTTCTGGTTGAGTCTCCCGAGGACAAGAAGGGCCAGATCGTGCTTTCCCACAAGAAGGCAAGGGCTCTCAAGTCTTGGGACAGGGTCAACGAGGCATTCGAGAACGACGAGGTCGTGAAGGGTTTTGTAAAGACCCGCACCAAGGGTGGTATGATAGTGGACGTATTTGGCATCGAGGCCTTCCTGCCCGGCAGCCAGATCGACATCAAGCCCATCCGTGACTACGACCAGTTCGTAAACCAGACCATCGACTTCAAGATCGTCAAGATCAACAACGAGTACCGCAACGTGGTCGTTTCCCACAAGGCACTGCTCGAGGCTGAGCAGGAGGCCAAGAGGGCGGAACTCATCGGCAAGCTCGAGAAGGGCCAGGTCCTCGAAGGTGTGGTCAAGAACATCACCAACTACGGTGTGTTCGTGGACCTCGGCGGTGTGGACGGTCTTATACATATTACCGACCTCAGCTGGGGCAGGGTCAATCATCCCGAAGAGATCGTCTCCCTGGACGAGAAGATCAAGGTGGTTGTACTCGACTTCAACGAGCAGCAGAAGCGTATCGCTCTGGGTCTCAAGCAGCTTACTCCTCATCCTTGGGACAACCTCGATCCTAACCTCAAGGTTGGCGACAAGGTCAAGGGTAAGGTCATCCTGCTTGCCGACTACGGCGCATTCATCGAGATCGAACCCGGCGTGGAAGGTCTGGTACACGTGAGCGAGATGTCTTGGAGCCCCAGGCTTCACAGCGCACAGGAGTTCCTCAAGCAGGGCGAGGAAGTCGAGGCCCAGGTTCTGAGCATCGACCGCGAGGCCCGCAAGATCTCCCTCGGTCTCAAGCAGCTCACTCCCAACCCTTGGGAGAACATCCGCGAGAAATATCCCGTCGGCAGCCGTCATACCGCCACCGTACGCAACGTCACCAACTTCGGCGTATTTGCCGAGCTTGAGGACGGCGTTGAGGGCCTTGTTCACATCAGCGACCTGAGCTGGAACAAGATCAAGCATCCTTCAGAGGTTGTGAACTCCGGCGACACCATCGACGTACAGATTCTCGACTTCGACGAGACCAACCATAAGCTCAGCCTTGGTCACAAGCAGCTTACCACCAACCCTTGGGACGAGGTTGAGGCCAAGTTCCCCGTGGGCTCCGTGGTGGAAGGCACCATCGCTTCCGTTACCGACAAGGGCGCTATGATCACCCTCGACTCCGACGCTGAAGGCTTCGCTTTCAACCGCGAGATCGTCAAGGAAGACGGCAAGCAGGCCGTTGCCGGTGAGACCCTGCCCTTCAAGGTTGTCGAGCTCCGCCGCAGCACCCGCCGCATCATCCTCAGCCACGTCCGCACTTATCAGGAAGTTAAGGAGAAGGCTGCCGCCACTGAGGCCGAGACCACCAAGAAGGCCGTCAAGAAGGTCAATGCCAACGTTGAGAAGACCACTCTCGGAGACATCGACGCTCTTGCCGCCCTCAAGGAGAAACTCGAGAAAGGCGAGTAATGATATTTTCCGTAACGACAATGGGCACAGCTTCGGCTATGCCCATTTCCGATAGGAATCCAAGCGCCCAAATGCTGTCTGCTGGCGGGCGCTTGTTTCTTATCGACTGCGGAGAAGGCACGCAGCAGCAGATGCGGCGCTGCCATTTCAGCTTCGTGAAGATCGAGGCTATTTTCATATCCCATATTCACGGGGACCATCTTTTCGGGCTCTTCGGCCTGCTCAATTCGATGGCTATGTACGGACGTGTAGCCCCGCTCGACATTTACGGTCCTCCGGCGCTTGGCTCCGTGCTCAATTTTTACAATTCTTTCTTCGGCTCTGACGATCTGTTTGAACTGCGTTTCCACAAGCTGGAGGGCAAGGAGCCGGAACTCATCCATACGTCCAAGCATCTTACCGTCACCGCCTTCCCGCTCAATCACAAGATAGAGTGCTACGGTTTCCGGTTTGACGAGACCGTTACTCAAAGGCATCGTGAGGCCAATCCGGCATACGTGGCCAAGTCTTACGCATATTGCTCGGACACCGCGCCTTTCCCCGAGCTTGCACGGTGGGTCAAGGGTGTCAGCTGCCTGTATCACGAGGCTACCTATCCGATGGAAATGGCGGACAAGGCGGAGCACCGCTTCCATTCCACCTCCCAGCAGGCGGCCCGCTGCGCCCTCGAGGCCGGGGCCGGACGACTGATAATAGGTCACTACTCCTCGCGCATTACCGATATCGACGCCCTGGTGGAAGAGTGCAGGGCCATCTTCCCCGACACGGTGGCAGCATCCGACTGCGACACCTTTGATATATAAGTGGAATTATTTTTGCATATATCTCGCATTGTTCGTATATTCGAATTCTGTGAAAAGAGCAATAGTATTATTCAGCGCGCTTGCGCTTCTGGTGGCTGCGACTCCCGGCCCATATGAAAAGTACATAGAAAAGTACTCTTCGGTGGCCGTTTCCGAGATGCATCGCTCAGGGGTTCCGGCATCCATCACCCTGGCCCAGGGACTCGTGGAATCTGCCGCCGGACAATCGACGCTTGCCACCAAGGCCAACAATCACTTCGGTATCAAATGCCACTCCGACTGGAAGGGCAAGAAAACATACAGGGACGACGACAAGGCAAACGAATGCTTCAGGGTATATTCCAACGCCGCCGCGTCTTTCAAGGACCATTCCGATTTCCTCCGGTACCAGGACCGTTACAAGTTCCTTTTCGACCTCGATCCTACCGACTACAAGGGTTGGGCAAGGGGGCTCAAGAAGGCCGGTTATGCAACTGACCGGCTATATGCCGACAAGCTTATCAAGGTTATTGAAGATTACGAGCTATATCGTTTCGACGGCGAAGCGGGCGAGCTGCCCGAGCCTCCGAGCCAGATAGAAGCTCCCGTGGAGGTGGCCGCAGTGTCGGCCCGCGAGGAGTACCGCTTCTCGCTTGCCCGCAAGGTCTATCAGGTCAACGGAGTGCCCTGCGTGTATGCGGTGCCGGGTGATACCTATGAGTCTATAGCCGTCTCCAACAGCCTGTTCACCGGCGAGATTCTGCGCTACAACGACGCTTCGGCCGACGATGTCCTCAATGCCGGCGACGTGGTGTATCTGCAGTCCAAGAGGCAGAGAGCCGCCCGCGGAATGGACAAATACATAGCCGGCGAGGGAGGGGAGAACCTGCGTGATATCGCCCAGCGCTTTGGCGTTAAGCTTTCGGCAATAAAGCGTATGAACCATTTAACTGAAGAGTACGTGCCTCTGGAGGGCGATACAATACGGCTGCGCTGATGAAAACCATACTCAAGCTTCTTGCGCTTCTTATTGGCGCTGTGGCCATCTTATTCTGCTACAATTGGTTAAGGGATAACAAAATGTCCAACTTCTACGGGAAGGCGGACCTTTATGTCACTTCCGAAACCACCCCCGACGATGTTATAAAGTCCCTTAAGAGCCAGCTCAAGGTGCTGAGCGAGAGGAGGCTGCGCAAGGTCTTCGCCGAGAAGAAAGTGGCCGATTACATCAAGCCCGGGCACTACCGCGTGAGCAGTTCCAATTCGAGCGTGTACGTGGCCCGTATGCTCAACAACGGCTGGCAGAGCCCGGTGAGCTTCACCCTTGCCGGCTCGCTCCGTACCAAGGGCGAGATTGTCCGCAAGATTTCCAGGCAGCTCCAGCTCGATTCGGCCGAGGTGTACGCGGCGCTCGAGGACTCGGCGTTCCTGGCCACCTATGATACTACGCCTGAAACGTTTTTCGAGGCCTTTTTCCCCGCCACTTACGATCTTTACTGGACCGCGTCGCTCTCCGACGTGCTGGACCGCTGCCGCAAGGCGTCCGACGCTTTCTGGACCGACGACAATCTGGTCAAGGCGGCAAAAGCCGGGCTGACCCGCCGCGAGGCCGTCATCCTGGCGTCGATAGTAAAATCGGAATCGAAGTACAAGCCCGAACTGTCCAAGATCGCAGGCGTTTACCTGAACCGCATCGCCCGCAATATGCTGCTGCAGGCCGATCCTACGGTGGCCTACTGCTACGATTATCAGTTGAAGAGGATACTGTTCCGGCACCTGGAATTTGATTCTCCTTATAATACATATAAGTATCCCGGGCTCCCTCCCGGGCCTATATGTGTTCCGGACAAGGAGTTCCTGGAGGCCGTGATAAACCCCGACTATGGCGGCGGCAACCTTTATTTCTGTGCCAGCAAGAATCTTGACGGCACTCACGTGTTTGCCAAAACCCTCGAGGCGCATAACCGTAATGCCAAGGCGTTCCAGAATGCTTTGAACAAGCGTTAAAAAAAATATTGAAAATATTGTAAAACAATAAATATTTACTATATTTGCAAAAACTTTAACGAAAAACAATATGAGAAAAGTTTTGATTTTCATTGCCGCCATGTTTATGGCGTCTGTAGTCGGAAGCGCCCAGAACGCACTTCCCAACGATCCTGCCGTTAAGGTTGGCAAGCTCGACAACGGAATGACTTACTACATCCGTCACAACGACAAGCCCGCCCAGAGAGCAGAGTTCTATCTTGCTACCCACGTGGGAGCAATCCAGGAAACACCCGACCAGGACGGTCTGGCCCACTTCCTCGAGCATATGTGCTTCAACGGCCTTAAGAACCTTCCCGGCAAGCAGATGCTGGAGTATCTCCAGAGCATCGGCGCCGAGTTCGGCCGCAACATCAACGCTTCTACTGGTGTGGAGTCCACCCAGTATATGCTCAATAACATCCCCGTTACCCGCGAAGGTATCATCGATACCTGCCTCCTGGTGATGCACGACTATTCCCACTTCGTTCTCAACGAGCAGGAAGAAATCGACAACGAGAGGGGAGTTATCATCGAGGAGCGCCGCACCCGCCGCAACGCTTCGTGGCGTATGTATGAGCGCAACAAGGAGTTTATGTACAAAGGCTCCAAGTTCGCCGACTGCACCCTTATCGGAAGCCAGGAAAACCTTGAGACCTTCAAGAGGGAGAGCCTGGTGAACTTCTACGAGACCTGGTACCGTCCCGACAACCAGGCGCTCATAGTGGTGGGCGACATCGATCCCGACCAGATCCTGGCCAAGATTCAGAAACTCTTTGCAGATATTCCCGCTCCTGAGAACCCCAAGGCGAAGGACGTCATCAAAGTTCCCGACAATGTGGAGCCTATAGTGGGTGTGGTCACCGATCCCGAGACCCCTAATTCCGAGGTCACCATCCTTTGGAAGAGCGATCCTCTGCCCAGGGAATTCAACAACACCGACGTTGCATTCCTCACCGAAATGATCAAGGATATTGTAGGTACCGTGATGAACGAGCGCTTCCAGGAGATTACCTCCAAGAGCGATGCTCCTTTCCTTAATGGTGTTTTGATGTGCAGCCAGATTTGCGAGACCTGCGACGTGGTTATAGGCGATGTGGCTTTCAAGGAAGGCGATGTGGAGCCTGCTCTCAAGGCCTTCTACACCGAGATCGAGAAGATGAAGCGCCACGGCTTCAGCGACGCTGAGGTCCAGAGGGCAAAGGATGAAATCCTGAGCCGCTATGAGCGCAGGGCGAGCGCAGCCGACAGCCGCAAGAATGCCGAATTCGTGCAGCCTCTCATCAGCAACTTCTTCAACAACACTCCTTATATGGAGCCCGCTACCGAATTCCAGCTTGCCAAGTCTATTCTCCAGATGGTTCCCGCAGGCGCCATCAATCAGGTCGTAGGCCAGCTCATCACCGACGAGAATATGGTGGTCATTTACAACGGCCCCCAGAAAGAAGGTCTTGCCAATCCTACCGAGGAGCAGCTCCTTGGCATCATCGGCGCCGTCAAGGCATCTGATATTGCCGCCAATGCCGAAGAGAAGATCGACAGCCAATTCGTAGATCCCGCAAGCCTTAAGGGCGGAAAGGTCAAGAAGACCGCAGAGCTCGTCAAGGGCTTCACCGAGTGGACTCTTTCGAACGGCGTCAAGGTTGCATTCCTCCCCACCGAGTACAAGAAAGACCAGGTCATCATCCGCCTCGTGATGGACGGCGGCCAGTCCCTCATCCCTACCGCAGACCTGCCTTCATTCGAAAGCAATATCTGGAGCCTGTTCCAGAGCAATACCGGTGTTTCCAAGTTCAGCTCTTCCACCACCAGCAAGATGCTCTCCGGCAAGCAGGTAAGTATATCTCCTTACATCAGCAACATCTATCACGGCATCTCCGGAAACTGCCAGCCCAAGGATCTTGAGACCGCACTGCAGCTGGTTTATCTCAACTTTGTCGATCCCCGCTTCGACGCTGATGAGTACAACGTTGGCAAGCAGCAGATCTCCGCAGTCCTGCCCAACCTCCTGAATACTCCTAACTTCAAGTTCCAGCAGGAGTTTATGAAGACCATCTACGGCGGCAATCCCCGTAACATCGTCATCGATGAAGACGTGCTCGCAAAGGCTGACGTGAAGGTGGCCGAGCGTAACTACCGCAAGCTCTTCAAGAATGCCGCCGGCGCCAAGGTGTTCATCGTGGGCAATGTCGATCCCGAGACCCTCAAGCCTCTGGTAGAGAAGTACATCGGTTCACTTCCCAAGGGCTGCAAGGCTCTTAAGTGGAAAGATACCGGCGAGCGCTTCGCCCAGGGTAACGTGCTCAATGACTTCAAGGTGGATATGCAGACTCCCAAGAATACTGTCCTGCAGGTTTACAACAGCTACGGAATCAATTACAGCGTGGCAGAAGAAGTCAACCTCAGTGCTGCCAAGTTCATCCTCGATATGATCTTTACCGAGACTCTCCGCGAGTCTGAGGGCGGTACCTACGGAGCATCTGTCAGCACCAGCATCCAGAAGTATCCCGTCGAGCAATCTGTCATCCAGGTGTACTTCGACACCAATCCTTCTTCTTCCGACAAACTGCGCAAGCTGGCCCTCGAAGGCCTTAAGAAACTTGCCGAGGAAGGACCTACCGAAGAGCAGATGACCCGCGTCACCGAGAACTTCAAGAAGAACATCCCCGAGCGCCGTATCCAGAACAACCACTGGATGAACGAGATCAGCTACTACTATAACTACAACGGTATGGATTACGACGCCGAGTACGAGGCAGCCGTGAATGCCCTCTCTGCAGAAGGCATACGCAATGCAGTGGCTTCCGTGCTTGCTTCCGGCAACCAGATCGAAGTTGTTATGGGTCCTGACAAGGCGGCCGAGAGAGAATAATAATATTATTTCTTCCCTTTATAGGCTACGCCTTTGACGTGAAGGATAACCGGCTTGTCGATGCCGGACAGATAGACGGTAAGGGTCTTGTCGAAAGGATAAGGCCCTTCGTCGTTTTTATAGGTCACCTCGATGGTGCCCTTTTCGCCGGGCGCGATGTCGGTACGGGTCCATTTGACGGAGGTGCAGCCGCAGGTGGTGATGACGGCAAAGATGTTCAGGGGATCCGAACTGATGTTGGTTACTTCAAATGTGCAGCTGACCGCACCGTCTCTGGTATCAATTTTGCCAAAGTCGTGCACGGTGCTCTCGAAACGGGCCACCCCGCCGAAATCTTTCTGCGCAGCCGCAGGAAGGGCGCACAGAAGTGAGAGAGTGAGGATAATGATGTTCTTTCTCATAGCTGCAAAGTTAAAAAATATATTCTTTGGTACTTGATAATTCAAATACAATACCGTAAATTTGCGTAACTAATAAAAATTAAGATTATGGCTTACAAAATTTCTGCAGACACCTGCGTAGCTTGCGGCACCTGCCAGGGCGAATGTCCTACCGGCGCCATTAAGGAAGGAGATGTTTACACCATCGATCCCGATGTTTGTATAGATTGCGGCACTTGTGCCGACGCTTGCCCGATGGGCGCTATTGCTCCGGGTGAATAATATGCGTAAAGTAGTTTTAGGGGCCCTAGCGGCCCTTTTTGCTTTTGTAGGCTCAGCCCAGAATGTAAAGCCTTCAATGACCCTCAAGCTTTATCCCGAGGGCCAGACGGTCGATAAGGGTATAGTTGAAAACGGAGTAAGCGTAACCCTCGGCCCGTGCGACGACAATGAGCTTCGAGGAGCTCACGAACTGTCCGGCGACGGGCTTCTCTCCAATATCAACGACCCGTACATCGACATTTATCTCCCCAAGAAGGGTAACGGCCAGATGCTGGTTTGCTGCCCCGGAGGCGGATATAAGTATTGCTCCTCTTATAACGAGGGTACTCGCGTGGCGGCCTGGTGCCTCAAGCACGGAATAGCCTGCTGCGTGGTGCTTTACCGTATGCCCAACCATCATTGCAAGGTGCCCCTGACCGATGTGCAGAATGCTTTCCGCTACTGCCGCGCCCACCAGAAAGAGTGGGGAGTCAAGCAGCTTGGAATCATCGGCTTCTCTGCAGGCGGGCATCTGGCAGCCAGCGCTTCCACGCTCTGGGTCGATGCGGCAACCCGTCCCGACTTCAGCGTGCTGGTATATCCGGTAATAACCCTCGAGCAGGATGTGACCCACAAGGGCACCCGTTCCAATCTTACCGACAACAAAATAGACCTGGTCGAATACTATTCCCTTGAGAATCAGGTTAATGCCTCTACGCCGCAGACTCTTCTCCTCCTCTGCCAGGACGATAAGACCGTACCTCCCGAGAACAGCCTGCGCTATTATTTCAAGATGATTAAGTGCAAGGTTCCCGGTGAGCTGCATATCTTCACCAGCGGCGGCCACGGCTGGGGCTTTACCACACCGGAATACGGCAAAGATCTGCTTACTCCAGGCCAGAGGGCGGACTTCTTCAAGATCCTTGAGCGCTGGCTTAACGACAGGAAGGCTGAGATCAAGTGATTTAAACCTCAGTACTGGATTTGTAGCGCTTTGCATAATTAGCTGTTTATAAGCGCTTTAGTATTAAGCTCCCGGGAAAGATTCCGGGAGTTTTTTTCTGCCTGATTGCGGACTGGCCGATGATGATGGACGGGGGAGTGGGTCAGAAGGGATGCTAGGGAGAAGTGCCCCTCGTTGCAGTATTTTATAAAACTCAGGATTTATAAAAAAAATATACTTTGATTGAACAAATATTTTGCCTAACTTTGAGGTGCTGCTCAAACGATTGCGCAAAACTAATAACTAATAATATCTACAGATGAAAAAGATTATTGTTGTAGGCAGCTCTAACGTGGACCTTACGGCCCGCGTGAGGAGGTTGCCGCTGCCCGGCGAGACCATTGGGGGAGCAACATTGCTCAGGGCAAATGGCGGCAAGGGAGCTAACCAGGCCGTGGCTGCAGCGCGTATGGGTGCCGATGTGGTGCTCATCACTTGCCTTGGCAACGACGCCAGCGGTGAAATGCTCTCGTCACAGTTAGCATCGGACGGAGTTGATACTTCTTGTATCAAGCTTTCGGCCACTCCCACAGGAACAGCTCTTATTTTCGTTGACGACAATGCCGAGAACTGCATTGCCGTGGCTCCCGGTTCGAACAACGACCTTATGCCTGCCGACATCGATGCGGCCCGCTCCGCTATGGAGGGAGCCGCCTATCTGCTTGTGCAACTGGAGATTCCTATGCCCACGGTGGTGCGCTCCGTCGAGCTTGCCGACTCTCTGGGGCTAAAGACCATTATGAATCCCGCACCTATGAACCCGGTGCCCGAAGAGCTCTTCAGCCACGTCTGGCTCATAACTCCCAACCAGACCGAGGCG
>JAGCCX010000078.1 GCA_017651465.1 Bacteroidales bacterium | reverse complement strand
GCAACGATTTTCTTTCTCATATTATGACTAATAAATATTAAATTGTCTTTTGGATTGCAAATTTACTAATAATTGTCCAAATTTGCGGTCTGTTAGCTTTTTTAATATGAAGAATTTTGTTGAAGAACTTAATTGGAGATGAATGATCCACGACATTATGCCCGGTACCGAGGAAGAATTGATGAAGGGCCCCTCTTCGGCCTATGTGGGAATCGACCCTACCGGGGACTCGCTGCACATCGGACATTTGGTCAGCATAATGATACTCAAGCACTTCCAGGCCTGCGGACACAAGCCTTACGCACTGGTGGGAGGAGCCACCGGAATGATAGGCGACCCGTCTATGAAGAGCCAGGAGCGCAACCTGCTCGACGAGGCCACGCTCGCCCACAATGTCGAGTGCATCAAGGCTCAGCTGGGACATTTCCTGGATTTCAATTCCGACGCTCCCAACAAGGCCGAGCTGGTGAACAATTACGACTGGATGAAGGACTATTCTTTCATCAACTTCGCCCGCGACATAGGCAAGATGATCACCGTCAACTATATGATGAGCAAAGATTCGGTCAAGAAGCGTCTCAGCCGCGATTCGTCGGAGGGTATGTCCTTCACCGAATTCTCATACCAGCTGCTTCAGGGATATGATTTCCTGTATCTCTACCAGCACAAGGGAGTCAAGCTCCAGCTGGGCGGCGCCGATCAGTGGGGCAACATCACCACCGGCACCGAAATGATACGCCGCAGCTGCGCCGGCGAGGCGTTTGCACTCACCTGCCCGCTCATCACCAAAGCCGACGGCGGCAAATTCGGCAAGACCGAGAAGGGCAACGTGTGGCTGGATCCTGCACGCACCAGCCCCTACCAGTTCTACCAGTTCTGGCTCAATGTGAGCGACGAAGACGCCGAGCGCTACATCAAGATTTTCACTATGCTCGACCGCACCACTATCGAGGGTGCCATCGCAGCCCATCGTGAGTGCCCCGAGAGGCGTGAGCTCCAAAAGCTGCTCGCCCGCGAGGTGACCATTATGGTGCACGGCCAGGCCGAATACGACAACGCCCTCAGGGCTTCCGGCATCCTGTTCGGAAAAGCCACCTCGGAGGACCTCCGCAAGCTCGACGAGAAGACCTTCCTGGAGGTGTTCGACGGCGTTCCCACCTTCGAGCTGGACCGCAGCAAACTGCCTGTAGGCATTCTCGACGCCCTTGCCGTGGAGACTTCCATCTTCCCCTCCAAGGGAGAGGCCCGCAAGATGATCCAGAACAACGGATTCAGCATCAACAAAGAAAAATTCACCGACTTCGGCGGCTCGCTTTCAGACGCCGATATCATAGACGGCAAGTACATTCTGGCCCAGAAAGGCAAGAAAGATTACTACATTATCAAGATCAATGGATAACAAACCTGCAGGCACACGTCAGCTCAAGGTCGCGAGGGAGCTCCAGCGCGACCTGGCCGAAATCATACGGAGCAAGGGAATGGGAATGTTCGGCGGCGCTATGGTGACCGTCAGCGAGGTGCGTATAAGCCCCGACCTGAGCGTAGCAAAGGTGTTCGTGAGCATTTTCCCCTCCGACAAGCAGGACTCCGTAATGCACATACTCGAAGAGAACAAGAAGGCCATCCGCGGCGAGCTCGGACGTGAAGTAGCCTCCCAGCTGCGTATTGTTCCCGAGATCGATTTCTTCCTCGATACTTCTCTTGATTACGCCCAGCGAATCGAAGAATTGCTCCGCAAATGAGACTGCCGCTGTTCATAGCGCGCAGATATCTGTTCGCCCGTAAATCACACAATGTAATCAATGTGATTTCGGCTATCAGCGCTGCCGGAATGGCCATAGGCACCGCTGCGCTGATATTGATCCTGAGCGTTTACAACGGCTTCGATTCACTCATAAAGCAGAACCTCGGCGACCTTGACCCCGACCTTATGTGGGTTGACGGGGGCGGGGCGGCAAAGTTTGTTCCCGACTCCGCCATCGCGGAGGCCTTTGCCGCCGACCCGAGGGTGGCTTCCGTCTGCTATACGCTGGAGGACAATGTGTTCTTGTGCTACTCGGACAAACAAAGCATCGCCCGGGCCAAGGGAGTGGATGAGAGTTACGAGGAGCACGGAAGGCTTACGCCTCACATATACGAGGGCAGCCTGCAGCTCCACAAGGGCGATGTGCCTATGGCCATAGTGGGTTCCGCACTGGCCCACAAGATGGGCATTCATCCGCGTTTCATCGATCCCCTGCTGCTTTATTATCCCGACAGGAATGCAGCCATATCGGTCAGCAACCCTACATCTTCGGCCCGTTGCGAGAAGCTCTTCCCCGCCGCGCTTATGAGCATCAGCAGCGACACCGACTCGGAGCTTCTTATCGTGCCTCTGCACACGATGAGGAGCCTGCTGGGAAGCAGCGGTGAGGAGGTCAGCGGCGTTGAGCTGCGCCTTGCCGACAACAGCCGCCGCGCTGTACGGCGCTTCAAGAAAGACTATGCTTCGCGCTGTAACCTTCTGGACAGCGTAGAGCAGCATCCCACGCTCTACCGTATGATGAAGTACGAGAAGGCCGCAGTATTCTTTATACTGCTGTTCGTGGTGATAATTGTGGCGTTCAACATCTACGGCTCGCTCTCGATGCTCATCATCGAGAAAAAGGAGGATATAGCCACTCTCAAGGCTATGGGAGCACGCGATTCGATGATAAGGCGGATCTTTACGCTGGAGGGCTGGCTGATTTCGCTTCTCGGACTGGCTGTGGGGCTGGTGGCCGGCGTGGCGCTCGCCTTGCTGCAGCAGCACCTGGGCATAGTCAAGATGCCAGGTAACTTCCTGATAACGGCTTATCCTGTGGTTGTAAAGGCCGGCGACATAATTCTTACCGCCGCCGGCGTGGCCCTGACCGGCCTTATAATCGCCCTCCTCTCGACCCGCAACCGTATCGCCACCGACTAGGCTTCTGGCCTGGTTTGGGTGACCGTCTGCGCCCACGCAGGCCCCCTTTGGGCAAATGTCCCTTGGGGGACTACAGAGGGAAAACGGTCCCACGAAGTGGGAGGGGCCCGCAAGCAACGCGAAGCGGGAGGGATAGGCCGAAGGCCGTAGTCACCCAAACCAGGCCAGGAGCCTAGTCGGTGGCGATACGGTTGCGGGTCGAGAGGAGGGCGATTATAAGGCCGGTCAGGGCCACGCCGGAGGCGGTAAGAAG
>JAGCCX010000077.1 GCA_017651465.1 Bacteroidales bacterium | reverse complement strand
ATCAAGACCGCTCTGCCAACCCTGTGGGGTGCCGGCCTTGAAGTCGGTTACAATACCAGAATAGGCCCCATCAAGGTCGTGGGATATTGGTCGGACCGCTTCCACGAGACCAAATACGATTTGGGTATGTACGTTTCGCTTGGCTTTGACTTCTGATATGGACGAGAAGTCAAAGAAGGTACTCGACACCCTTGAGGGCCTCTGCTCCAAACGGGAGTACTGCCGCAAAGATATTATGTCCAAGGCGCTGAAAGCCCTTGAGGGGGACGCCGTTTCGGCCGGTGAAGTAGTGGAGAGCCTGGTGAAGGATAGTTTTGTGGACGACCTTCGCTATGCCGGGGCGTTTGCCCGTGAGAAAGCCCGGCTGCAGGGCTGGGGGCCGGTGAAGATACGCTTTGCCTTAAGATCCAAAGGCATTGCGCCGGAGCTGATCGATGAAGCGCTGGAAACTGTTGACACTCAGGCCGCTTCCGATAAACTGTCCAAACTCCTGCAGGCTAAGGCGGCAAGTTTGGAAGGGGACCCTCAGAAAAAGTTTAAACTTATTAAATTTGCGCTTTCGCGCGGATATGAATATGACCAGATCAGAGATTATATATCTCTATACTGACGGAGCTGCCAGCGGCAATCCCGGCCCGGGAGGGTGGGGTGCCGTGCTGCGGTGCGGCAACTTGCGCAAGGAGATGAGCGGCGGTTTCGCCCTCACCACCAATAACCGTATGGAGCTGCTCGCCGTGATCAAGGGGCTTGAGGCCATTCTTTGGCAGGGAGCCTCCGTCGAGGTGTGGAGTGATTCTCAATATGTGGTCAATACAGTTACTCAAGGCTGGAAACGGAAGAAAAACGGGGACCTGTGGGCCCGCTTCGATGAGCTCTATTCGAAGTTCAGTATTACTTTCCACTGGCTCAAGGGGCACGCCGGGCATCCCGAGAACGAACGTTGCGACGCCCTTGCCGTAGCCGCTTATTCCAAGCCCGGATTACCTCAAGATGAAGGATATATTTTAAGTCAATAATATGCAGAAAAGAAAACCAATAGTAGGAATAACTCAAGGTGACTCCAACGGAATAGGATACGAAGTCATCATCAAGGCACTGTCGGATCCCAGGATACTGGAGTTCTTTACTCCTGTGGTGTACGGCTCGTCCAAGTTGTTCGGTTTTTATAAGAAGACGATACCCGAAATAGAGCAGCTCGACTCGAATGTGATTACTTCGGCTGCGGATGCCAAACCAAAGCGCATCAATGTGCTTAACTGCTTGCCGGACAATGTGTTCGCCGAGCCTGGCCAGGCCACTGCCGACTCTGCCAGGGCCGCCATCACTTCTCTTGCGAAGGCGGTCGAGGATATAAAGGCAGGACTGCTGGATGTGCTCGTCACGGGGCCGATAAACAAAAAGGCTATGTCGGGCCAGGGCTTCGGTTTCCCGGGCCATACCGAGTATTTGCAGCAGCAGTTCGGAGTGGGCGACGTGACTATGCTTATGACCAGTCACAGGCTGAGGCTGGGTGTGGTCACCGGACACATTCCTCTCAAAGATGTAGCCGGCTCCATCTCCAAAGATAAGATTGTGAGCAAACTGCGCCTTATGGACCGTTCGCTCAAGGAAGATTTCCGCATCGACCAGCCGCGCATCGCCGTACTGAGCCTCAATCCCCACAGCGGCGACGGAGGCCTGCTCGGCAGCGAAGAGCAGGATATTATTATCCCTGCTGTGGCACAGGCCACTTCAGAGGGCATTCTGGCTTTCGGGCCTTTCTCTCCCGACGGCTTCTTCGGCCTGAGCCACTACGAGCGTTTTGACGCCACCCTGGCGATGTATCACGACCAGGGGCTTGCTCCTTTCAAGGCTCTCTCGTTCGAGGACGGCGTGAACTACACCGCCGGCCTGCCCATTGTGCGGACATCTCCGGATCACGGCACGGCATTCGATATGGCCGGTCGTGACGAGGCGGATCCTCATTCTATGCGTTCGGCTATCTTTACCGCCATCGATATTTTCAATGCCAGGGCCGACTATGCTGCCTTGCAAGCCGGCAAGATGGAGGAGCGTCATCTTGAGGGAACCGAGCGCCGCGACCGCTCCGGCCGTCCCCAGATAGCATAGTCTATGCGCCGTCTGTGCCTGTTGCTCCTGCTCTTGGCGGCTTTGCCCGCAAGGGCCCAGTTTGCGTGTGACACTCTTGAACGCCGGGCTTTCCGACCCTCGCAGCTCATAGCTCCCGGGGTACTTGTAGGCGCCGGCCTGGGAGTGCACTATTTCGGGCACGAAGCAATTGAAATTCCGCTCAATGACTATGTGCAGCAGGACCTGCGCCGCGGCGGAGAGGCACCCTTCCACGATATAGGCACATATGTCCAGTATGTGCCTTCGGCTATGCATCTGGGGCTCGGGCTTGTGGGCTGCAGGGCTTCACATTCTTTCCTGGACAGGGCCATCGAATCGTCCGTCTCGCATTTGCTCGCCTTCGGACTGAGCCGCATCCCCAAGTACCTTTTCCATAGCCTCAGGCCTGACGGGGGAGACTACAAGTCTTTCCCCTCGGGACATACGATCCTTGCTTTCACGGGCGCCGAGCTGGTGAGGATGGATTATGGCCCACTCTGGGGCGCCGGGGCCTATGCTATGGGGATTTATACCGCTGCCGACCGCATTTACGGCAACCGTCACTGGCTGGGAGATGTGCTGGCTGGTGCCGGCCTGGGGATATTGGCGGCGCACGCAGGGGAGTGGCTGCTCAAGCCGGTCAAGAGTTTGCTGAGTATTCCGGACTGCAGTTGGGATGGTTTGGGCGGGCGCCGCGTGCAGCTGGCAGTAGTCCCGTATGCCGATCCCCTAAGCTCTTCGTATCTGACCAGCATATCCATTCAGTTCTGATTACTCTGTGTAGAACTTGATCATCCGCTCGATGGCCCGGCGGCATACGGGGCAGAAGCCGGAAGCGGTATTGGTCTTCATCCGGCAGTCGGGACAAGCCCTCCATACGCCCTTGCTCATATATCCGCCGCCCTCGATAACGCTCACTCCTTTCTCTCCGAGCATATCTTCCCACTTGGATGAGAAATCATTCATCGTGGTGATATTGGGCTCCCAGGGCTCGCAGTCGGGGAAGTAATAGTTGCTGTACTGGTCGTCGTAATAGTATTCGTCAGCGAGTCCGGCGAAGCTGTGTCCGAACTCGTGTACAACCACCGGACGGAACGAAGCGTGGTGAGCGGTGGTAAGAGTGTAGGAATTGTAAATGCCTCCGCCGCCGTAATTGTCGGTATTTGCCAGAATAACAATGTGCTCGTATGGAACTCCCGCCAGGGCGTTGTGTAAATCCTTGATGTTGAGGGTAGTTAGGTAGCGAGCGGAATAAAAGGTGTCAAAGTGGGAGTGAAGGGGAGTGTTCTTCCATACGCCTTTGCCCGGTATGCTGACTCCGCTCTCGGGGGATTGCAGCCCCACCGCCCGGAAGTTGAAGCGGCCCTTATAAGTCTTGAACGGCTCGTGGGAGAGTATGGAGCATACGGCCCTGCGGGCATCTTTCCAGAAAGTATCCATTTCCGATGCGGTATAACCTTCAGCCACGATTACAACGTCTATGCATTTGTCCGCCGGGCCGCTGATGAGCAGGTCCTTTACTTCGGGATTGCCGGTGGCCGGGCGTATCAGTATGTCCGCGGGATCGACCCTGTGGGAGAGGGATGCCTGCGTGCGGCCGTGCACGTCGTACAATTCTACGCACACTATGCAGGGAGCGGTGGGCATAGGCACCAGAAACACATTCTCGAAACTCCTTTGTACCTGGGTGGCTTCTTGAGTATTCTGCCACTCCTGGAACAGGGTGCTGAACGAGCTGCGGTACAGGATGGTGCTGTCGGCCTCGGAGCGCACGCTTATCTGTCCGTTGCCCTTGAGAGGAACCTCCTGCAGATGCGAGCGCCGTCCTGCCCAGCCTTGGAGGGAACGGAGTTCGTCGAGTGAAATGAAGGCGGTGGAGGCTGTCCCCGAAAAAGAATAATCAAGGCGCAGAGTGCCTTCCTGCCCCCTCAGGCAGAAGGCGGCAGACAGAAATGTCAACAGGCAAATAATTCGCTTCATAAGCGCAAAAATACGATTTTTATCCGTAATTTTGCTGCCCACATTTATTAAGCGCCTAAAACTATATGCTGAACATCCGAACGAAGGCGGAACTGATACAGTATTGCCTTGACAACAAAGTAGAAATCTTCAATTTTCATTATTGCGGCTGGGACGGACGCCTTAAAACCCTGAACTTCGTAGTCCGCGACCGCGAGCATCTCACCAACATTCTCGAAGCGGGGGAGCGGGTTGACGGATCGAGCCTTTTCCCCTTCGTGGAGGCCGGCAAAAGCGACCTTTACGTGATTCCCCGATACCGTACAGCATTCCGTGATCCTTTCTGCGAAGTCCCCACGGTAGGCGTTCTCTGCTCTTTTTTCAATCGTGACGGCGAGCCTTTCGAGAGTTCTCCCGAATATGTACTGCACAAGGCCCACAAGGTTTTCAAAGAGAAAACGGGGCTTGAGATGCAGACGATGGGCGAGCTTGAATACTACATAATCGCACCCGACGACGGAATGTATCATATCGCCGACCAGAGAGGCTATCACGAGAGTGCGCCATTCAACAAGTTCGCCGATTTTCGGGTAGAGGCGGTGCGCTACATAACCCAGGTGGGCGGAATGGTGAAGTATGCCCACAGCGAGGTGGGTAATTTCTGTATGGACGGGAAGATATACGAGCAGAACGAGATAGAGTTCCTGCCTGTAGATATCGAAGACGCCGCCGACCAGCTGGTGCTGGCCAAATGGGTGATGCGCCGCCTGGCATACAAATATGGCCTGACCATCACCTTCGCTCCCAAGATTACCAGCGGCAAGGCGGGTTCGGGAATGCACGTCCACTGCAAGTTTACCCGCGACGGAAAGAGCGTGATGGTGGAAGGGGGAGACATTACCGATGTGGTCCGCAGGGCGATAGCCGGCTTTATGGACGCCGGTACGTCCCTGACTGCTTTCGGCAATCCCCATCCACTGGCGTTTATGCGCCTGGTGCCCAATCAGGAGGCCCCTACCTCCCTGTGCTGGTCACATTCCAACCGCAGCGCCCTTGTGAGGGTTCCGCTCGGCTGGACAAGCAAGGTCGATATGGCGGCCGTCTGCAATCCCGGGGAGAAGAGTGAGACGAAGGACTTTTCGGACAAGGCAACCTTCGAATGGAGGGCTTCGGATGCAACCGCAAATACTTATCTGCTGATGGCCTCGCTGTGCGCGGCGGCCCGTCACGGATTCGAAATGCCCGACGCTCTCGAAGTGGCCCGCAGGACCTATGTAGGCCTTGGAGTCAACATCCACGCAGCCGGCAACGACGCTATCCGGGAGTCGCTCGAGCAGCTTCCCGCCTCTTGCGCCGCAGCCGCGGAAGAGCTTGAAAAGGACCGCCGGATTTATACTTCCTGCGGAGTATTCTCGGACGCAATGCTGGATTATCTGATCAGCTGCCTTAAATCCTTCACCGACCGGGACTGCAGTTTTGAAGACAATCTTCATCTCGCGTAGGTCTTATTAATTGTAATTATGGGATAATTGTGCTATATTTGCACGATTATCCCTTTTTGTGTGTATGAAGAAACATTTGATAATTGCTATCTCGGCGGCGGCCGCCATTCTGTCTGCCTGTTCCGCCCCCACCAATGTGGTTTATTTCCAGGATTCTTCAGATAAAGAAATCCGCAACGATGTTGCAGTTGAGCCCATACGTCTGCGTCCTGCCGACAAAATCAGTATCGTAGTGAACTGTAACGGAGTGGAACTGATGCAGCAGTTCAACCTCCCTTATGTGTCGCGCTATGTAGGCTCCACCATCGAGGGCGCCACCAACTATAACACCGGAGTAAGCGGTTATATCGTTGACGCTGACGGTAATATCGACTTCCCGGTGATAGGCAAGATTCTCGTTGCCGGCCTTACCAGGGCAGAGGTAGCGGACAAGATCAAGAACGAACTTATGGCCCAGGACCTGATACGTGACCCGGTGGTTACAGTGGACTACCTCAACCTTTACGTATCGCTTATGGGCGAGGTCACCCGTCCCGGACGCTACGCAATAGTAAGAGACCAGGTCACCATCCTCGACGCTCTTGCGCTCGCCGGTGACCTTACCATTCTGGGCCGCCGTGACAATATCCGTGTCATCCGCGAGGAAGGAGGAGTCCAGAAGACTTACCTCATCGACCTGCGCTCGATGGAAAACCTGGTGCAGAGCCCTGCATACTACATTTGCCAGAACGACTTGATTTACGTGGAACCCAACGAGATGCGTACAAGGCAATCTACCATCAATGGAAATACCGTTCTGAGTACTTCCTTCTGGATTTCCATCGCATCCCTCGCCGCCACAATCGTTTCGACAATTACCGTCGTGGCTATGAGAACAGCGGCAATAACCAACTAAGCAAATAATCCTACTATGGCAGATAATACTTCTCTTAACCGCAATCAGCAAGATCAAGGGGAAAGCTTCAACTTAAAGGATTTCCTTTTAAAATGTGCTTCCAAGTGGTATTGGTTCGTGGCCTCCGTGCTCTTGTGTATGTGCATTGCGACATTCTATCTGGTCAAAACCCCTAAAGTATATACCCGTTCATCCACCGTCCTTATCAAGGAGTCGGCCATTCGCCGTACTACCAACGACCTGGAGTCGATGCTCTCGGCCGGCGGTATGACACAGCAGAATTCCAAGCTCGCCAACGAAATCATCGCCCTCCAGTCGCCCGACCTTATGCGTGAGGTCGTCCAGCGAATGGGCCTTGATTTCAATTACAGCGTTGCAGGCCGCGCCCGCAAGCACGTCATCTACGGCACCGGGCTGCCTATCCGCGCCCGCTTCCTGGAACCTGCCGGCAGGGTCGATTTCGAACTTACTCCGATCAAGGACGATGCAAGCCGATTCAAGCTGGAGATGACGGTGCCCAATTCAAAGGAAAGCAAGACTTATGAGGCCGCCTACGGTGACACTCTTGCCACTGCTGCAGGGCAGCTCATCATATCGCTCGTGGACTCGCTCTCGGTGGTCAGCCAGCCTATTTTCATCAATCACTACTCCATCCAGGGAGCCACTTCTTCATACAACAGCAGGCTTTCCGCTTCGGCCCTCAACACCAAGAACTATTCCGATGTGCTGGCCCTTACCATCACCGACCAGAGCCCCCGCAGGGCGGAGGATGTTCTTGATATGGTGCTCACCGTGTATAACGAGAACTGGGTGGACGACCGCAACAAGACCGCCGTCAGTACTTCACATTTTATCGATGACCGTCTGGCCGCCATCGAGCAGGACCTCGGCAACGTGGATACCGACATCTCGAACTACAAGAGCCGTTATGTCATTCCTGACGTGGCCGCAGTGTCGAGTATGTATATGTCACAGAGCCAGGAGGCTACACGCCAGCTGCAGGATCTTGACAACCAGCTGTATTCCGCCCGCTATGTGCGTACCAGCCTGAGCTCGTCCGACGACTATTCCAAGATGCTCCCGTCACCTCCGAGCCTGTCCAACATCAACATCACCAATCAGATAGGTAAGTACAACGACCTTGTCCTGAGGCGCAACAACCTGGTTGCCAACTCCTCGGAGCGCAACCCCATCGTGCAGGAGATGAACGCCAACCTGAACGATATGCGTTCTACCATCCTGGCGTCGGTCGATGACCTCATCAACACTCTCCAGGCCCAGATCAGCAATATCCAGAAGGCCGAGCAGAGGGCTACCTCACGCCTGGCGGACAACCCCAAGCAGTCGCAGTACCTCCTCAGCGTCGAGCGTCAGCAGAAGGTTAAGGAAGCTCTGTACATCTTCCTCCTCCAGAAGAGGGAAGAGAATGAACTTTCGCAGGCTTTCACCGCCTACAACACAAGGGTTATCACCCGGCCTACGGGTTCGCCGAGGCCGACTTCGCCCAATACCAGGCAGATACTCTTGATTGCTTTCGTGCTTGGGCTCCTCATTCCTCTGGCCGTGCTGTACCTGATGACCGTCACCGATACCAAGATCAGGGACCGCAAGGATCTCGAAGCCATCAAGGCTCCCTTCCTCGGCGAAGTGCCCCTGCACGGCAACGACAGGCTGAGCACGATTAACAAACTTAAGAATTTCAAGCTTAAGGATATCAAAAAGAAGAGCGAAGACAAAGTGTCGTTCCTGGTGCATCACGGCAAGAGAGACGCCGTGAATGAAGCGTTCAGGGTATGCCGTACCAACCTCGAGTTTATGAACCGCGGATCTTCCAACCACGTTATCATAACCACTTCGTTCAATCCCGGTTCCGGTAAGACTTTCGTTACTTCCAATCTGGGAGCAGCCTTGAGCATCAAGGGCTTCAAGGTGCTGCTAGTTGACGGAGACCTGCGTCACGCCTCGCTCTCCGCCCTGGTGGGCAGCCCCAAGAAGGGCCTTTCCAATTACCTCTCCGGCGAGGGTATAGATATCAATTCCGTGATGGTGAAAGTGGAGGAGTATGATTCCCTTACCATCCTGCCGGTCGGTACCATCCCTCCCAACCCCAGTGAACTTGTGGGCAGCCGCCAGTTCGCCGAACTGATAGCTTCCCTGAAGGGCGAGTATGACTACATCCTTATCGACTGCCCTCCGTTCAATATCGTAGCCGATACCCAGATTATTTCCGAGATTGCCGACCGCACTATCTTCATCGTCCGTTCGGGCTTGCTGGACAAGGTAATGATCCACGAGATTGAAGATATCTACGAAAAGGGTACTCTCAAGAACCTTTCGCTCCTTCTGAACGCAACTGAAATGTCGTCCGGACGCGGCAGCTATGGTTATCGTTATGGATACGGCGGGTACCACTCGTACGACTACTATTCGCAGAAAAATTAATAATTGAGCTTTGCATTTCCATCATATAGATAAACAATTCGGCAAGTTCGCGACCAAGTATCTGGACGTGCGGATGGTGCTTGTGATGGACATATTCTTGTCCATCCTGGCGTCGGCGCTTGTGCTTCTGGGCGCTACTTTCGTAGCTCTGGAGCATATTATGCCCCGGATGCGGTTCTGGATGGTGTGGATGATATCCTCGCTATGCTCGACCGTTGTTATGTTGCTGGCAGTCAAGACTTATGCCATTATCATACGGCACACCAGCTTCAAGGACATAATAAAGTTTGCCCTGGCCTTGGGCGGGAAAGTGATTATGATGCTTGTATCATTGATCGCTTTCGCCGATGTGGACAGTATAGTGGTCTTTATGCTGTGCCTGGACCTGCTCCTCTCGCTGCTCTTCCTTACGGGGGTCCGCCTTGTTATGATATTCGTCTATGACATCTACAAGTCGAGGGTGCGCGATCTGCAGAAATGCCGCAGGGTCCTGGTCTATGGTACATCGGACAAGTCCGAATCGGCCATAACCCGTTTCCGCAATTCGTCGCACTACGACCTTATAGGTATCATAACTCCCAATTCTTCGCTTAAGTACGCTAAGTTCGCCGACAAATCGGTATATTACTTTAAAGACGAAAAAGACCTTGACCGCCTGAGCCTGAGCCTTTCGGCTACGGCCGTCCTGTTTACGCGCAAGGAAGACGCGCGCCTGGAGGACGAGAGGCTTATAAAGTATTGCTACGACCTGGGCCTTAAAGTCTTGTTCCTCCCCGAGATGGGAGAGATAGGCGAGGACAGGGGATCCGGAATACGTGAAGTCAAGATCGAAGACCTTCTTGGGCGCGACGAGATAATGGTGTCGATGCCTGAAATAAAAGCGGGGTTCGCGGGCAAGACCGTAATGGTTACCGGAGCCGCCGGCTCCATAGGATCCGAGCTTTGCCGTCAGCTGGCGACATTCGGTATCGCCAGGCTAATCCTCTTCGACAATGCTGAGACGCCTATGCATAACCTGCGTCTCGAACTGGAAGATACTTTCCCCTCGCTGGATTTCACTCCGGTCATCGGAGATGTGCGCTCAGAGGCCCGTCTCGACTATGCATTCAGGCGTTTCAAGCCCGACGTGGTGTTCCACGCCGCAGCCTATAAGCACGTGCCCTTGATGGAAGAGAATCCTTGTGAGGCTGTGCTGGTGAATCTGGTCGGCACGAGCTATGTGGCCGATCTCTGCATCAAGTACGGAGTGGACAAGATGGTTATGATTTCTACGGACAAGGCCGTCAATCCCACCAACATTATGGGATGCAGCAAGCGCCTCGCCGAAATCTATGTCCAGAGCTTGGGGCTTGCTATCGAGAGGGGAGAGCACGAGGGCAAGACCCGTTTCGTCACCACCCGCTTCGGTAATGTGCTCGGGTCCAACGGCTCGGTTATCCCACGTTTCCGGGAGCAGATCCGCAAGGGCGGCCCCGTGACGGTAACGCATCCCGACATAACCCGCTTCTTTATGACCATCCCCGAGGCCTGCCGCCTCGTTATGGAAGCGGTAGTTATGGACACTGCCAACCGTATCTGCGTGTTCGATATGGGCGAGCCGGTGAAGATTGATACTCTGGCGCGCCGTATGATCGAGCTTTCAGGGCTTGTGGTCGATAAAGACATCAAGATAGAATATACAGGCTTGCGCCCGGGAGAAAAGCTCTACGAGGAAGTTCTCTCCAATGTCGAGAATACCGAGCCTACCAAGCACGGTCGTATACGTGTAGCCAAGGTGCGCACCTACGAGTATTCCGAAGCCAGGGAATATGTCGATGCTTTGGGTGAGCTTTCCCGCAAGGTGGAGATTCCCGAGATGGTGAAGTTGATGAAGAAGATCGTGCCCGAGTTCATCTCCAAGAATTCCCGCTTCTCGGAATATGACCCCAAGTAGCTCCGCCTCCTCCCGGCACTGGTACGTAGGCTGCGTGCGCAGCTGCCAGGAAAAGAAGGTCTCGGAGAGCCTTTCGCGGATGGGTGTGGAGCATTATCTACCCCTGCGGAGGGAAATCCACAAATGGAGCGACAGGCGCAAGGTAGTTGAATGTCTGGTGCTGCCGCGCTTTATTTTTGTCCGGTGCACCGACAAGGACAGGGTGGAGATACTGCTTCGGGAGCAGCGCATCTGGCGTTTCCTCCCTTCGGAAGGCAAGGCTGCGGTGGTAAGGGATGAGGAGATGGAGACCTTCCGCAGGATGGTCCAGGACGGCCCCTCACCCGTGAGGCTCAGCGGTGAATCTCTCTCTCCGGGCGACCGGGTCAGGGTTATGGACGGCCCGCTTACAGGCCTTGAATGTGAGTTGGTAAGCGTTGCTTCGGGGCGGTGCCTGGCCGTTAGGCTCGGAGCCCTTGGAACGGCTACAATGGATTTGGATATACAAACAGTAGAAAAGATATGACTGTTCTGGTTACAGGAGCAAACGGACAGCTGGGGTCGGAGATCCGCATTGTGGCGGGATCTTCTTCCGACCGTTACATCTTCACCGACGTGGAGGAGCTTGACATCTGCTCCGTCGATGCCGTGGAAGCGATGGTTGCGGGTGAGGACGTTGACGTCATCATCAATTGCGCCGCTTTCACTAACGTGGAGGCCGCTGAAGACAATCCCGACTTTGCCGAAAAACTGAATGCCGCGGCCGTGGGCAATCTTGCCCGTGCAATGGCCCGTCGCGGCGGGCTTCTGGTCCACATCAGCACCGACTATGTGTTCGGAACAGAGCTTTACAACACCCCCTGCAGGGAGGATATGAGCGGCACTCCCACAGGAGTCTACGGGCTCACCAAGCTTCACGGTGAGCAGGCGGTCCTCTCTTCCGGATGCAAGTATCTGATTATCCGTACCGCCTGGCTTTACAGCGAATTCGGACGCAATTTCTTGAAGACTATGCTGTCGCTGACTGGGTCGCGCCCTTCGGTTAACGTAGTGTTCGATCAGGTGGGTACCCCGACCTATGCCCTCGACCTTGCTAAAGCGATTTTTACAATTATCGAGGGACGTCTGTGGGAAGGCCGCAGCGGCATATACAATTACTCCAACGAGGGAGTGTGCAGTTGGTACGACTTCGCCTGTGCCATCGCCCGCCTTTCCGGTCATAATCAGTGCTCCGTCAAGCCCTGCCACTCCGGGGAATTCCCTTCCAAGGTTATACGCCCCGCTTACTCAGTATTGGACAAAACAAAAATCAAGGAGACTTTCGGCGTCGATGTTCCGTATTGGATGGACAGTCTGCAGAAATGTCTTGAAAATATGCAGTTAATATGAAAGGAATAGTTCTTGCCGGCGGCTCAGGAACCCGCCTCTATCCCATCACCAAGGGCGTTAGCAAGCAGTTGCTTCCGATTTACGACAAGCCTATGGTGTATTATCCTGTGAGCGTACTGATGCTTGCCGGGATACGGGACATACTCATCATTTCCACACCCCAGGACCTTCCCGGTTTCAGGCGCCTGCTGGGTGACGGGTCGGACTACGGCGTTCATTTCGAGTATGCCGAGCAGCCTTCTCCCGACGGCCTCGCGCAGGCCTTTATCATAGGCAAGGACTTTATTGGTGACGACTGCGCCTGCCTGGTTTTGGGCGACAATATCTTTTACGGTGATGCTTTTACGCCCAAGCTCCTCGAGGCTGTACGCTCCGCCGAAGAGGACTCTATGGCCACAGTATTCGGTTACTGGGTAAAAGATCCCGAGCGTTACGGGGTGGCCGAGTTTGACGCCGACGGCTGTTGCCTGAGCATAGAGGAAAAGCCCTCCCAGCCCAAATCGAATTACGCCGTAGTAGGCCTTTATTTCTATCCGAACAAGGTGGTTGACGTAGCCTCCCATATCAAGCCCTCAGCCCGTGGAGAGCTTGAAATAACCACCGTAAACCAGGAATTCCTGAAGGCAGGGGAGCTCAAGGTGCAGACGCTGGGCCGTGGTTTCGCGTGGCTTGACACCGGCACGTTTGATTCGCTCAGCGACGCCAGCACCTTTGTTGAAGTGATTGAAAAGCGCCAGGGGCTCAAGATCGCTTGCCTTGAGGACATCGCTTTCCGCAAGGGATGGATAGACGCCGGGCGCCTGCGCGAGATTGCAGCGCCTATGGCCAAGAATCAGTATGGACAGTATCTTTTGAAGCTTATCGAAGAATAATGAAAAGAAGCATAATCATAACCGGCGGTGCCGGATTCATAGGCAGTCACGTGGTGCGCCTGTTTGTAAACAAGTATCCCGAATATCGCATCCTGTGCCTTGACAGTCTGACTTATGCCGGGAACCTCGCCAATCTCAAGGATATCGAGGACAAGCCCAATTTCCGCTTTGTCAAGATGGATATCTGCGATTTTGATTCCGTCCTGGCACTTATGCAGGAGGAGAAAGTGGACGGAGTTATCCACCTGGCTGCAGAAAGCCACGTGGACCGCAGTATCAAGGATCCGTTTACTTTTGCCAAGACCAATGTGCTTGGTACGCTGAGTATGCTTCAGGCCGCCCGCCTCTGGTGGGAGAGCCTGCCCGAGAAATATGAGGGCAAGCGCTTTTACCATATTTCCACCGACGAGGTTTACGGCGCTCTCGAGATGACCCATCCCGAAGGAGTGAAGCCTCCGTTCAGCACCAGGGCATCCAGCGACCACCACCTTGCATACGGCGAAGTATTCTTTACCGAAGATATGAAGTATCAGCCGCACAGCCCCTACAGCGCGGCCAAAGCTTCCAGCGACCATTTCGTGCGCGCTTTCCACGATACCTACGGTTTACCGACTATAGTGACCAACTGTTCCAACAATTACGGCCCCTATCAGTTCCCCGAGAAGCTTATCCCCTTGTTTATCAATAATATCCGTCATCGTAAACCGCTGCCGGTGTACGGTAAGGGCGAGAACGTGCGCGACTGGCTGTACGTAGAAGACCACGCCCGTGCCATAGATGTGATCTTCCATAAGGGCAAGGTGGCCGAGACTTACAATATAGGCGGATTCAACGAGTGGAAGAACATAGATGTCATTAAGGTGCTCATCAATACCGTCGACCGTCTCCTCGGACGTCCCGAAGGCGCTGACATTGACCTGATTACCTTCGTTACCGACAGGGCGGGGCACGACCTTCGTTACGCCATCGACAGCCGCAAGCTCCAGAAGGAACTCGGCTGGGAGCCGTCGCTTCAGTTCGAGGAGGGCATAGAAAAGACAGTCCGCTGGTATCTGGACAATCAGGAGTGGATGGACAACGTCACTTCCGGCGATTACCAGAAGTACTACGACGAGATGTACAAAGGGCGCTAGATACCGAGCAGTTTCTTTCGGGCAAGCAGGCAGTCTCCGAGGACCGTAGCTTTGCGTCCGAGTGTGGAAAGGCGGATTTTGGTGTCCGACGCTACCCTGGCCATTGAATACTTGTTGACCACCGTACGCACCGGCAGAAGAAGGTGGTCTTTGCCTACTATGAGCCGCCCGCCGATTATCACCAGGCCGGGGTTGAAGATGTTGATGACGCCGGCTATGCCCCTTCCGAGCATTTCGCCTATCTCTCCGATGCACTCGATAGCGAGCACGTCGCCGTCCTGAACCGCCTGGAGTATCTCCGACAGGTCGAGATTGCCATTCTCTTTGTAGATTTTGGACAGTGAAGAACGCCTGCCCGACTTCAGCTTCTCAACTATGATACGCCGCAGCGCGGAGCCGGACGCTCCAGTTTCGAGGCAGCCTATCTTGCCGCAGCGGCACATAATGTTGTTGTCCAGGAGAGGGAAGTGGCCGATCTCACCCGAGAAGCCGGACTTGCCGTAATACAGGTGACCGTCCAGTATCATACCCATACCCAGACCCCAGCTGAGGTTGATGGCGATCATATCCTTATTGGCATTCTTGCCCAGGTACATATACTCTCCGTAGGTGAGGGCCCGGGAGTCGTTCTCGATGCTGACAGGAACATTCAACTCCCTCTGGAAGAGGTCTTTGAGCGGAAGGTCGTCGCTGACGAAGTAGGTCAGTGAATAGCCCTGTTCGGGATTGACGCGTCCGGACAGGCTCACGCCGGCGGCAAGCACCTTGATCCAGGGGATGCCGGCGGCTACGACGTTGTCCTGAACCATCCTGCACATCTGGCGGAAAGAACCGGAGTTGGACTCAAGCACGAACTCGATGTCCTCGATATACTTGAGCATATTGCCCTTGAAGTCGGTAATGGCAATGTGGAAGTGGTGCCTTGCAACGTCGATTCCAACAAAATAGCCGGCATTTGGATTGAGACCGAAGATACTGGGCCTGCGCCCGCCGGAAGTACCGATCTTGCCCTCGTCCAGAATGAAACCGTCTTCTTTGAGCTCACTTATCAGCTTGGTAACGGTGGGGACGCTAATCCCCAGCGTTTTGCTGAAAAATGAAATGCTGGATTCCTCGTGTGTTATGCACAAACGAAGTATTTCCCGTTTGGCTAACGCACTCTTCGAGGTATCGTCGTTGAGGAATGTATTGGTCATTGCGTCGTGGTTCTTATGCAAAAATATCAATTATTTCCTATATTTGTACAGATTTTGTAAAAAATTTTAAAATGACGTTGTCAATTAGGGCAAAATTGACTATGAGCCTCAGTGCTATTGCCGTGATATTATTGATATCCGAGACTATATCCGTGCTCGAATATGCCAAGATGAGCACCTATGTATCGGACCTTATCGCCGATGATATCAGCAGTCTCAATACGGCTCACAAGCTTGCCGATATCAGTAATAAATACAACCTGGACATACTGGCAGTAATTGGTGATGATGCCGCAGAAATTCCCCAATTCGACCAGGAGTATTTTCTGTCGCACTGCGACTCACTCCGTACCTCGCTGGACTCCAATGCAATACAGCCGCTTACCGACTCGGTGGTGTATGCCTGCTCCGCTTATGTACTCACGTCACTGGAGCTGGAAAACGTGCTGGATTCTCCTTTCATAGATTCCCGCAGCTGGTATTTCAACCGGCTTCAGCCGAGCTTCGCCCAGTTGAGCGACGATATCGATGCTCTCGAAACTGCCATTTACCACGACCTCGAAAAGAACTCCAAGACTTTCGAGCGCGGTTTCTACAGGAGTATTATCCCGGGAATCGTCGCCGTTGCAGTGGGCCTGCTGCTGGTGTTCCTGCTGCTGCTGTTTATCCTTGCCTATTACGTCACGCCCCTGAACAAGATGCTCAGTTCCCTTGAGGGTTACCGTTCATTCAACAAAAAATACACTTACACCTTTGACGGAGATGACGAGCTGATAAAGCTCAATGAGGGGATTACCGAACTGTCGAATGAGAACCTCCAGCTCCGCAAGCGCCTTAAGGATCTGAAATCCAGAGTGTCTGATGAATTGGAAGGGAATCAGCCGTAATGTCGGGCTCGCCCTGCTGGTGAGCTCCCTATTTATGCTGCTTTCGGTGCTGACTTCGGTGCTGAGCGGTAAAGACAGCGCCTTTACGGCACTGATGATCAGTTTTATGATCACCTTCACGGTGGGCGTTTTCCCGTTTATCTTTGTCCGCAAGCCTTCGGCCATAACACTTAAGGAAGGTTACGTTACCATAACTCTGTCGTGGCTCCTTTCTTTCGTGTTCGGAATGCTCCCGTATGCCCTCTGGGGCGGCCCTTTCTCGGTCGCCAACGCCTGGTTCGAGAGCGTGTCGGGCTTTACCACCACCGGATCCAGCATTCTTGACAATGTCGAAGCCCTGCCCAATAGCCTGCTGTTCTGGCGCAGCAGCACCCATTTTATCGGAGGTTTGGGAGTCGTGGTCTTCCTGCTGCTCATCATTCCCGATTCCAGCCCGGTGAAGCTGCGTCTTGCAAATATGGAACTGGGCAGCTTGTCCCGCAGTTCGTACTCTGTCAGCACAAACCGGACGGTTTATATTTTTGCGTACGTTTACCTGGCGATTTTCGGCCTTGCTTTCATATTGTACCTGCTTGCCGGGATGCCTTTCTTCGATGCGCTTTGTCACGCGATGAGCGTATCCGCCACCGGTGGCTTCAGTACGCGCAATGCTTCCATCGGCGCCTTCCATTCCCATTGGATCGAAGCGGCTACGATGATATGTATGTATCTCTCCTCGCTGCATTTCGGCCTGTTGTACCTGGCCTTCGTCAGGCGCTCGCTCAAGCCTCTTAACAATGCGGTGGTCAAGTACTATTCGGCCTCCTTGCTGGGCTTCGCCTTGCTGCTTGGCATATGCCTGAAGGTCAACGGCTACTGCAGCTCCTGGGGTGATTCGCTCTGGAACGGCTTGTTCGAGGTGCTCTGCATCTCCACCACCACGGGCTTCGCCATAATCGACAACAGCACCTGGCCGGGTATAATGTGCGCGCTGATAATGATGCCGGCAGTTGTGTGCGCTTGCGCCGGCAGTACTTCAGGAGGTATTAAGATGGACCGTATTATGCTCTCCTTCAAGACTATCGGAAGGCATATCGGGCGTATCCTCCATCCCTCCTCCGTCAACGAAATCAAGTTCGGCGGCAGGGTGCTCAAAGACGAAGACATCGCGCCTCATCTGCTCTATATGGTACTGTATGTGCTTCTTCTGGCCGTCTCGATAAGCTTGAGCCTCTGGCTGGGTGTCGGCTGGCAGAATTCGCTCGGGGCATCTATCACCAGCCTGAGCAACGTCGGTCCCGCCCTTGGTTCGATGGGCTCGATGGGCTCCTTCAACGGCATTTCCAATGCGGCCAAACTGGTGTTCACGATGGATATGTTCCTCGGGCGTATCGAAATTTTCCCCGTACTGGCGGTGGTGGCGATGGTTTTCGACAAGCGTAACCGCTGATGGATACCCGAAAGCTGTACGAGGGCTTCCTGAAGGCCCTTGATGTCGAAGCGACTCCCTGTCAGGATGCCCTTTTTAAGGATATAGCAAAGTTCTTGTGCACCGACGAGGGCGATATCTTCGTCATAAACGGTTATGCGGGAACAGGAAAGACCACAGCTCTCGGGGCGGTAATTAACGTACTCCGGCGGGTAGGCATAAAGTCTGTGCTGCTGGCTCCCACGGGCCGTTCGGCCAAGGTGCTCTCGTCTATGTCCGGGCGCCCCGCAAGTACGGTTCACAAGCATATTTATCGTCAGAAATCAGTCAACGCCAACGGCTACGGGCAGTTTTCCCTTGCGCCCAACAAGGCCAGGCATACTTTGTTCGTGGTTGACGAGGCTTCGCTTATCGGCGTCGATTCCCAGGCTCAGAGTGATTCTCTCTTCGGCTCCGGCGACTTGCTCTCTGACCTTGTGACTTTCGTGCGTTCGGGTGAAGACTGCCGCCTGATATTGCTCGGCGATGCCGCCCAGCTCCCGCCGGTGGGCCTGGAAGCCTCCCCGGCTCTCAGCCCTGATTTTATGGACGGATTCGGGGGCGTAAGCTATGCAACGCTCACGTCGGTAGTGCGCCAGGCCGGAGATTCCGGAATCCTGGACAATGCCACAAGGCTGCGCCGCCGCATTGAAACCGCATCCGGAGACGAGGCGTTCGAGTCTCTGGATATGAGGGCCTCCGAGGGCGGAGACGTGGAGCGCATCGGAGGCGGAGAGCTTCTGAACGCCCTTTCGGATGCCTATGACCGCTACGGGTACGATGATACCATAGTGCTTTGCAGGTCGAATAAGAGGGCTATACGCTATAATCTGGGAATACGCTCGCAGGTGCTTTACAAGGAGGAAGAAATAGCCAGGGGAGACAAGTTTATGATAGTAAAGAACTGCTATCAGTTTGTGGAAGACGCGGAGCAGATGGATTATATTGCGAACGGCGACGTTGCCGTATTGCAGAAGATATGGAACTACGAGGACCGTTATGGCCTGCGCTTTGCCGACGCCCTACTGCAGTTTCCCGACTATGAGTGCTGCGAAGTGAGGGCGAAAGTCTGCCTGGATACGCTGACCAGCGAGTCCGCATCGCTTACGAGGGAGCAGCAAAACGCCCTGTACGAGGGGGTCAGTGCCGATTATGCCGACCGGGGGAGCAAGAAACGCATCTGGGAGGCGGTCAGGGAAGATCCGTTCTTTAACGCCCTGCAGCTTAAATATGCCGATGCCGTTACCTGCCACAAGGCCCAGGGAGGCCAGTGGGCCTGCGTGTTTATCGACAATCCCTTCTGGCAGGATTATCTTTCGGTAGAGGACCTCAAGTGGCTGTACACTGCGCTCACCCGTGCGGTGGAAAAAGTATATCTGGTGAATTTCAAAGACAAGTATTTTCGATGAGCGGAGGATTTGCCGACATACTTGAGACCCTCGGCCGCAAGGAGAGGGGCAAGCTCGAATCGAAGATTCCTGCCTGGGCGGGTGTGGAAATCAAGGTCCCCTCGTCGCTGAATTTCCAGCAGTGCTCGGGGCAGAGTGCCGCTCTGTACAAGGCAAGTCTGGTGCGTGAAGGCTGCAGGGTGGCCGACCTGACGGGAGGCCTGGGGGTTGACAGCTGGGCATTTTCCTCACGCGCGGCCGCTCTCTGGTACAACGAGAGGGACGAAGCGCTGCGCTCAGCTGTGGAGGGGAATTTCGCCCGGCTGGGCGTTAATAACGTGGTATTCAACAGCTTTGACATCGACCCTGCATCCGGAGGCTGGAGGGAGGCTCTGAGGGCTTTCGGGCCCGATGTGGTTTATCTCGACCCGGCTAGGCGTAGCGCTGAGGGACGCAAGGTGTTTTTACTTGAAGAGTGCAGCCCCGATGTGCTGAGCCTTATGCCTATGCTGCTGGATATTGCTCCCAGGGTTATTGTGAAAGTTTCACCTATGGCCGACCTTACAATGCTCGCCCGCCGGCTCTCCGGAGTATTGGAAGCGCTTCACGTGGTGGGTGCGGAAGGGGAGTGCAAGGAGATTCTGTGCATCTGCTCCGGGAGTGCTGCCTACAGCGGTGTAGTGCTGGCGGAAGACGGCTTTGTGTATGCTCCTGTAGATGCGGAACCCGGGCGGCTGCTGTTTGTTCCTTCCGCCGCTATGACCAAGTCGGGACTCGGGCCCGGAGTGTGCCTGATAGAATACACGGAAGGCCTGATGCATTTTGGCAAATACTGGCAAGTACTTGAAAATCTGCCTTTTGCCTCATCAGTTATGAAGACCCTTGCCCGGCGCTACCCTCAGGGGGACGTCAGTTCAAAGGGCCTTCCCATAGGATCGGAAGATCTTCGTAAAAAGCTGAAAGTAAAGCCCGGCGGCGCCTTGCAAATCTTTGCCTGCATCCTGGAGGGAGAGCGCCGCCTGCTGGTCTGTAAGCCTTTGGGCTCCGGTAATTAATGAGCCTTCTCGGGCAGGAGATGCTTTGACCAGAACAGGGCATCGTTGGCTTTGTTGTGAGCTTGCTGATAGCCGCGATACCCGTGCATCCCGTCGGGATAAATCATCAATTCGAACTGGATGTTGTTCTTCTGCAGCTCGTCGATGAGCTGAAGGGTGTTCTGGAAATGCACGTTGTCGTCTCCGGTGCCGTGAGTCAGCTTCAGGGCCGGCATTCCATTGTGCAGGCCTCTTTGCGGCTGCAGGGCGCAGGACTTGACCCAGGTCAGCACGCTGGCCTCGGCGTATCCATCAGGGTTGGCCTGGGGAGTGTCCATATACCGCTCGGTATAGTGCGAATCGTATAGCTTCCAATCATATACGCCTCCTCCGGCAATTCCGCAGCAGAAGTATTCCGGGTAACGCAGCACCAGCATAGCGGTGGTGGTGCCGCCGAACGAGAAGCCTTCTACTCCTATGCGGCTGCCATCCACGTAAGCCTGACCCTGGAGCCACCTGGCCCAGCATATATAGTCCTGGAGTTCGATCACCGTCATCCTCTTGAAAGCCTGGTCCATTCCCTCACGTCCGTTCTCTCCCGATGAACGGGGATCTACTACGATGTATATGATTCCGTTTTGCCAACACCAGAGGTCGGAAGCATCGCGGCTGGCCCAATAATCTCTTACGTAAGGGGTGCCGGGGCCGCCGTACAGCTGCATAATCACGGGATACTTTTTGGAAGGGTCGAATCCGCGTGGAAGACACATCAGCCCGTACAGGTCGAAGCCGTCGTTGGAGAGCGTTACCAGATGTGGCCTGGGACCTTCAGCATCACTCTCGGCGATAGTGGGGAACTGCTTGACTGTAAGCGCGTTTCCTTTAACCTCTGTCCAGGGGCTGCGGGAGTTGGAAAGGCGTGCCGTAAAAGTCTTGCCGTCGTCCGAAAACTGAACTCCTGCGGTGTAATAAGAGGGGTCGGTAAGGGTGTAGATGCGCCCCTTTTTGTCCAGCCTGTAGAGCGTGGGGTGGATGCGGGAGTCTCGTTTTGCAAGGAACCAGAGATTGCCTTTCTTGGGGTCGTATTTCAGCAGCTGTATGTCCCAGTTCGGGCCGTCGGTCAGGCGTTTGAAAGAGCCGTCGTAGCCCAGGAAATAAATCTGTTCCCAGCCCGATTCGAAGTTGCGTGCCATCAGCAGACCTTTGTCGGTGAAGAGCATACCCTCTATCCAGGTTACCCAGGTGGGGTATTCTTCGGTATAGACTTCCCGCTTGCTGCCGTCGGAGGCGCTTACGGCAAATACCTCCAGGCGGCTTTGTCTGCGCGGCATCCGGCTTACGAACAGCTCGTCGGATTCGGGGCCCCAGAAAGGAGTGCCGAAGTACTGCTGGGAATCGCGCTCGAAGTCGGCCCAGGTAATCTCCCCGCCGGTGGTGGCAATGCCTATCTGTACCTCGGGATTGCTCTCTCCTGCTTTAGGATAGCGGGTCAGCGAGAGTTTCCCGTCCTGCCCGAACGGGGAATAGATGGGGAACATAGGCACGCTGGAGTTGTCGAAGCGGTAAAATGCAAGTTTGCGGGAGTCCGGACTCCACCAGAAAGCCTTGTATCGCGAGGGCCTTCCGAAAATCTCTTCATAGTACACCCAGGAGGCATATCCGTTGAGTATCAGATCGCTCCCGTCAGAGGTGATGCGGCGCTCTTGTCCGCTAGCTATATCCCTAATCCACAAGTCGTTATCCCTGGTGAAAGCGACCTTGGTGGAGTCGGGTGAGGGAGTGATGTTTACGTCGGGCGACGGGGCCTGGGCTCCGGCAAGGCTTGCTGAAAGCAAGAAAAAAGCAAATACTATCTTTTTCATCACTACAAAATTAATGAATTCCCCCAAAAAATACTTATATTTGAAGATTAAAAATCAAAACAATGGCAATAATTGAATGTAAGGAAGTCTGCAAAAGCTTCGGCGAAAAAGTGGCTCTTGACAAAGTGAGCCTGGATATTCCTGAGGGGCGGATTTTTGGGTTGCTCGGGCCTAACGGCGCCGGCAAGACCACCTTGATTCGTATCATCAACCGAATCACTATTCCGAACTCCGGGGATGTTTATTTTAACGGCAGGCCTATCACTCAGGATGATGTTTCCCGTATAGGCTATATGCCCGAAGAGCGCGGACTGTACCGTAAGATGAAAGTAGGCGACCAGGCAATGTACCTGGCACGCCTTAAGGGTATGAGTTCTTTGGATGCCCGTAAATCCTTGAAAGACTGGTTCGTGCGCTTTGGTATACAAGACTGGTGGGACAAGAAAGTGGAGGAACTCTCCAAGGGTATGGCCCAAAAGCTTCAGTTCATAACCACCGTGGTGCATCATCCCTCGCTGATGATTCTGGATGAGCCGTTCTCGGGTTTCGATCCTGTCAACGCCGAACTCATACGCCAGGAGATACTCCGGCTCAAGGAAGAAGGTGCTACCATCATTCTTTCAACCCACAATATGGAGTCGGTCGAGGAACTCTGCGACAGTATCGCACTTATCAACAAGGCCCGCCTTGTGATTACCGGCGGCGTGGAGCAGATCCGGCGCGACTATGGCAACAACAATGTGGAGCTTGTTTACACCGACGGCGAAGGCCGCCACTCCGAGGTCCTTCCTCGCGAGACCGACGGGACTTCAACCCTGCAGGCCTACCTGGCCAAGGGCGTGACCATCAATTCCTACAAAGAACTGATGCCGCGTATGAATGATATTTTCATTAAACTCGTAACTGAAAAGCAATGAACCTGCACACTACCGGTATAATCATCAGCAGGGAGTACCTCAACAAGGTCAAAAAGAAGAGCTTCCTGCTTACCACCTTCCTGGTGCCAATTCTTTTTGCGGCTCTCTGCATACTTCCGTCCCTGATAATGCTCGGGACCAAGGAGAGTTCCAAGAACATCGCGGTCATCGACTCCTCCGGCATAGTGGCCCCCGCCCTAGAAAGCGGCGAGACAGCTACTTATACCCTTCTCGAGGGAGAAGCTCCCGAAGATGTAAAGCTCAAGCTTGAGAGCCTTGGCTACGACGCCCTGCTTGTGATTTCTCCTTTGGACGAGGCCCAGAAGACCGTCACTGCTGACGTCTATTCCAAGAAGCCTCTGGGTATGGACCTGAACGAGAATATCAACGGCAAGATCAATTCGGCCGTCGAGAATTACCGTATCGAACAGTCGGGTATCGCAAACCTCGAGGAGGTAATGAAAGAAGTCAAGGCCAATGTCAGGCTGCATTCTTATACCCTCGACGAGGAAGGAAAGGAAAAAGTATCCGAATCGGGCGTCTATATGATGGTCTCGATGATACTGGGTATGATAATCTATATGTTCATCGCCCTCTTCGGAGGTATGGTAATGTCGTCGGTCATCGAAGAAAAGGCCAGCAGGGTAGTTGAGGTGCTGGTCAGTTCCGTAAAGGCTACCGAGCTTATGTTCGGAAAGATAATAGGCGTGGCCCTCGTGGCCCTTACCCAGTTCTTCCTCTGGATAGTGCTCACCCTGTCGATAGTGGGCATCGTAGGTGCCGTGGCCGGCAAGGACCTGCTCAAGAGCGCCGACCCCGCCGAGATGGTCCAGACCGTGGGCGGGATGAGCGCCGAACAGTCCGAGGCCGTAGTGCAGGCTGTTTCCGACCAGGGCGAGATGGGAACGATACTCTCGACCATAGGCAATCTTCCGTTCGCCAAGATCATAATCTGCTTCGTGATCTTCTTCATCTTCGGCTATATGCTTTATGCCTCGCTGTTTGCGGCAATCGGCTCTGCCGTTGAAAATGAAGGGGATACCCAGCAGCTGCAGATCCCCATCACCATCCCTCTGCTGCTTGGCTTCTTTATCGCCATATACGCATTCAAGGCTCCCGACAGCGGCCTTGTGTTCTGGGGCTCGATGATTCCGTTTACTTCTCCCATCGTGATGCTCGCCCGGCTTCCGTTCGGCGTTCCTACCTGGGAGCTGGTGGTATCCATAGTCCTGCTCATCGCCACGTTTGCCGTGTGCGCCTGGATTTCTGCCAAGATTTACAAGGTCGGCATCCTGATGTTTGGCAAGAAATCTACCTGGAAAGACCTTTGGAAATGGCTCAAACAAAAATAATATGAAGAGATTAGTTGCTTTTATCGTACTGATTCCCGTCCTGTTCAGCTGCAAGACGGGAATGACCTGGGAGAAAGCCGCAATGGACTCTCACCGTACCGGAGTCACGGCACCCAGCGCTGACAATATCGACGAGGCAATCGGCGTCGTTGATTCTACAGGCAAATACACCGCTCCCAACGGAAAGGTGTTCACCGACGGCGCCACTCCGCTGGTAGCCAAGGCTCTTATCGAGGCCCAGCCCGCTATGGCAGAAGTAAAGGAAGTCATTGCCTACTCTACCCGGGCGATGGTTGCGGAGGCTCCCGAGTCGGAACTGAGCAATTTCGTAGTTGACTTTATCCGCTCCGAAACCGAGAAGATCGTCAAGCGCAAGGTGGATGTGGCAGTGTCGAATTTCGGCGGTATCCGCACCGATATGCCCCAGGGTGATGTGCTGCTGGATGACGTCCGTTCGATGTTTCCGTTCAACAACAAGATCTGCTACGTCGAACTGCCCGGATCCGCGCTCATACGTTTGATGGATGATGTGGCCACTTACGGTCCCCAGTGCGTAAGCGGGGTCAAGATGGTGATTGCTGACAAGAAAGTCGAAAGTCTGGAAGTAGGAGGCAAGCCTGTCGATCCCAAGAAGAAATACGGTGTGGCTACCGTCGATTTCCTGCTGGACGGCGGTGACAACATCAGCGTAGCCCGCGGTGCCAGCAAGCTCATAATCACCGATGTGATCATCGGCAAGGCTATCGAACAGTATGTACGTAATCTGACCGCCGAAGGCAAGGCGATCGAATATCAGACCGACGGGAGGGTCGTAGTAAAGTGATGAAAAGGTTTATCGTAGTTATTGCGGCTCTCGCCGCCCTGTGCTCCTGCGGGCCCAAGCTCGTCATCCTGCACACCAATGACACTCACTCTCATCTGGATCCCCTGCGTGACGGACGCGGCGGCATCATCGAGCGCGCGGCGTTCGTTGATTCCGTGCGTAAGGCCGAAGGCGAGGGTAAGGTTCTGCTGCTCCACGCCGGCGACTTTGACCAGGGCACTTCTTATTACACCCAGCTGCACGGCAGGCTCGAGGTGGAGATGATAAATGCATTGGGATATGATGCCATAGCTCTCGGCAACCACGAGTTTGACGACGGAATAGAAGACCTTACCGAGAGGGCTCGGAACATCAAATGCCCCATCGTCTGCGCCAACCTCGATCTGAGTTCTTTCGAGCTCGGACAGTATGTCAAGCCGTACACCATCGTCAACAAGGGCGGTATGAAGATAGGCATCATCGGCCTGGAGGCTGATATCAGTACCTGCGTGAGCAAGGTCGTTTCTTCGCGTATCCCTCAGTTCGATCCGGTTGAGGTCACCAACAAGTGGTCCGATTACCTGCATAACGAAGAGAAGTGCGATATGGTTATCCTTCTTTCGCATTTCGGCTATGTGGGCGATCCCGGTATGCCCGACGACCAGACCAATATGCCCGGTATGAGGGGCATCGACCTGGTGGTTGCCGGACACTCGCATACCGACGTGGAAGATTTTATCTACGTAAACGACCTTGACGGAAAGCCCGTTCCCATCATTACCGACGGTTGCTGGGGACTTGATATGGGTATGATTAAGATTTATTGATATGATTCAGTCGATGACCGGTTACGGCAAAGCGGAGGCTTTGCTCGAAGGAGGCAAATTGACGGTGGAATTCCGCTCCGTCAATGGCAAGAATGCCGAAATCAGCATAAAGACATCCCTTCTCCCCAAGGATAAGGAGATGCCTCTGCGCCGCAGGATTGCGGACCGCCTGCAGAGGGGGACCATAGATATGTTCCTTACGTGGGAAGCCAATATTTCAGGTTCTTCAAAGACCGTCAACCGCGCCCTCGCACTTGATTATTACCGGCAGATCAGCGCCCTTGCCCAGGAGGTGGGGGCGCCCGATCCCCGGGAGAGCGAGCCTAATTACTTGCTGGCAACATTATTGCGTATGCCGGATGTGATAGATGCCGCTAAAAGGGATGTTATTACCGAAGATAATTGGCCTTTGGTAGAAAAGGCGATAGACAGGGCACTTGACGCTATCTGCGATTACCGCGCCCGCGAGGGTGAGGCCCTGTACAAAGATGTTACTTCGAGGGTGAAAGGTATTATGGCCCTCGAAGACGAGGTGGAGGCTTTGGAGGGAGAGCGTATCGAGGCGGTCCGTTCCCGCCTCCGCAAGGCTCTGGAGGAACTGGAGCAGAAATGTGAGGCTGAGCGCTTTGAGCAGGAGATGGTTTTTTATTTGGAGAAGCTTGATATTAACGAGGAGAAGGTTCGTTTGAGGCAGCATTGCCGTTATTTTATGGATACTATTGCCTCGGAGGCATATCCTGGCAAGAAACTTGGATTCATTATCCAGGAGATGGGGAGGGAGATTAATACTACGGGCTCTAAGGCTAATCACGCCGGTATTCAGAAGCTCGTGGTGCGGATGAAAGATGAATTGGAAAAAGTTAGGGAGCAATCCCTCAACATATTGTAATTATTGTAACTGAATTATGCTTGATTTCGAAGTTTGGTCACTGCGCGGAAGTACCCCACTGGGGGACTTTTCCCCAAGTTTGATGTCCCCCAGTGGGGTACTTCCGCGCAGTGACGACCGCTATATGAATAGTGACGGCCGCAGTATATGTCTGTATAAACTGCTGCCGTGCCTCTTGTTGACATTGCTGATCGCAGTGCCGATGCGGGCCCAGATGCCTGATACCACGGGCATTTACGGCGAGAGAAAAGATACTCTCGACGCCTCGGTATTTACGGCAAGGGGCAACGGCAATTTCCTTTCCAAAGGCAAAGACATACGTACCGAAGTCATTACGGCTGCCGGGCTTTGCAAGATGGCGTGCTGCAACCTTGCCGAAAGTTTTGAAAATTCTGCCAGCGTGACGGTCGGCTACAGCGATGCGGTCACCGGAGCCCGCCAGATCCGTCTGCTCGGACAGAGCGGCATATATGTACAGATGCTGGACGAGAACCGGCCGGTTATGCGCGGTCTCGCCGCTCCGTGGGGACTTAATTACGTGCCTTCTCAGTGGCTGGAGAGCATCCAGGTGGCCAAGGGCGTAACTTCCGTAATCAACGGAGTGGAATCTATGACCGGACAGATCAATATGGAACACCGCAAGCCCACGGACGAGATTCCGCTTTACGTACAAGCGTCGGTAATGAACGACACCAAAACCGACCTTAACGTGGCGAGCTCTCTGCAGCTTGACGAAATGGGGAAGTGGAGCACCGTACTCCTTGCTCACGGGAGCGGGAATTTCAAGCCGATGGACCACAACGGCGACAGTTTTATCGACGACCCCTGGGGCGGAATGTTCGCCCTGAGCAACCGCTGGCTCTATTATGATCCCAGCGGCCTGCAGGTGCGCTTTGGCGTGCGGGCTATACACGACGGGAAGAACGGCGGCCAGCAAATGGGCGGCATCCTTCCTCTCTGGAAGGCCAACGTGTACAACAACAGCCTTGACGGCTATGTCAAGGTGGGAGTGCCTCTGAATGAAGACAACAGCCGCAATATGGCGGTCGTGGCCGATTTCAACTATGTCGACCTGAACTCCAATTTCGGATCGAACCCCTATATTGCCGATCAGCGCTCCGCTTTCATTAACCTGCTTTATCAGGACCAACATCTTGAGTCACACCATTTTACCTTCGGGCTGAGCAACACTTTCGACCTTTACCGCGAGAAGCTGAACTGGTCTCTCAAGCCGCTCAACAGGAAGGATATCTTTGAGGGCGACTCTATGCTCAATGACCTTGGTGCTTTTGTCGAATACACTTTCCACGCCGAAGATAAATTCTCGGCTATCACGAGCCTGAGAGCCGACTGGTACAACGGCGCGGGAGTGCACTTCTCCCCGCGTCTTACCCTTAAATGGACGCCGGTCGACCAGCTTGTTATCCGGGCCAACGGAGGCAGGGGACTTCGCTACAGCACGCCTTTGATCGACAATATCGGCGTGCTTTCCACAACCAAACTTCTCAGTGGCCCCCTTATGGAGCATCCGCTCGAAGACGCCTGGACATTTGGCGGCAACATTACCTGGTATCTGCCATTCGACAAGTCCGAGAAGACTTACCTGAGCCTGGATTACTTCGGGACCCGCTTCGTCGAGCAGATGCTGGTGGACTACACCGGGAGTGAAGTTTTCTTCTATACCCTCAGCTCTCTTGCCGGCGGCTACTCCCGTACGGATAATTACCAGGTCGATTTTTCGACCGAGCCTTTCAAAGGTTTTACCGTCACGCTGACCGGGCGTTTTACCGATCCCCGACAGACCCTGGTCCACCAGTCTGATGACATAAAGCCTATGGCAAGCCGCTTCAAAGGAGTGTTGAATCTGCAGTATGCCACCAATCTCAACAAATGGATCTTCGACTTTACCGCTTCCTATACAGGAACAAGCCGGATATGGGACTTTATGGTGCCTGAGAGTGATGACACCTACCCATATTGTGGATCCAAGTTCACACCGGGTTATCCTCTGCTTTACGCTCAGGTGACCAAGCGTTTCAAGGGCTTCGACATATACGTCGGAGGGGAAAACCTCACCAACTTCGTCCAGCCCAATCCCATTATCGGTGCCGAACATCCTTTCGACCTGGGATTTGACGCCAGTTGCATCTGGGGCCCGCTGATGGGAGCAAGGGTATATGCCGGAGTTAGAATGACAATTTGGAAAACAGAAAAAATATGAGACAGTTATTTATCGTTTTAGTGGCCTTGGTGCAGGTGGTTTTTGCCAGCACCATACATTGCGCAAATTGCGGAAAGAAAGTCCAGGAGAACATCGCTTTCGAAAAGGGTGTCAAGGACTTGGCGGTTGACGTGGACGGCAAGACTATTACCGTTACTTTCAACCCGGCAAAAACCGACACCTTAAAGCTTAAGAAGGCTATCAACAAGCTCGGGTATGAGGCAGAAGTTATTGATTATAAAGTTATTAAATAATAATTCACGTGGAAGAAGAGCGTAAACTGAATTTTCTTGAAGAGATTATCGAGAATGATCTCAAAACCGGCAAAGTCGACAGTATCCTGACCCGTTTTCCGCCCGAGCCCAACGGTTATCTGCACCTAGGGCACGCCAAGAGCCTCTGCATCAATTTCGGCCTGGCCCAGAAATACGGCGGCAAGACCAACCTGCGCTACGATGATACGAATCCCACCAAGGAAGACACCGAGTACGTGGATTCCATCAAGGAAGATATCAAGTGGCTCGGGTTCCAGTGGGACAAAGAACTCTATGCGTCAGACTACTTCGACCAGCTATACGAATGGGCCGAGGAGTTGATAAAGAGAGGACTTGCGTATGTGGATGACCAGAGCCAGGAAGAGATTTCCAAGGGCCGCGGGACAGTCGATACTCCCGGTACGCCCAGTCCCTGGAGAGACCGCAGCGTAGAGGAGAACCTCAAGCTGTTCCGGCAGATGCGCGACGGAGTGTATCCCGATGGAGCCAAGGTTTTGCGTGCCAAGATCGATATGGCACACCCCAATATGTTCTTCCGCGATCCTTTGCTCTACCGTATCAAGCACGCACATCATCATCGTACCGGCGACAAGTGGTGCATTTATCCTATGTACGATTTTACCCACGGCCAGTGCGATTCCATCGAGCACATCACCCACTCGATATGTACCCTCGAATTCGATGTTCACCGGCCTCTGTACGACTGGTTCATAGAGACTCTGGGCATTTATCCCAGCCACCAGTACGAGTTCGCCCGTCTTAATCTTACCTACACCCTGATGAGCAAGCGCAAGCTTCTGGAGCTGGTGCAGAAGGGTCTGGTTGCAGGATGGGACGACCCGCGTATGCCGACGCTCTGCGGCGTGCGGCGCCGAGGCTATACCCCCGAGGGCCTCAAACTCTTCTGCGACAAGATAGGCGTGAGCAAACGTGACCAGCTTATGGACATCCAACTTCTGGAGTGGTGCGTAAGGCAGGATCTGAATGCCCGTGCTAACCGCTATATGGTGGTTCAGGACCCGGTCAAGCTTACCATCGTAAATTATCCCGAGGGTCAGGTGGAGTGGTTCGACTGCCCGCTCAATCCCGCCGATCCCGAAGGGGCGAGCCGCAAGGTCCCCTTCAGCAGGGAGCTGCTCATAGAGCGCGCCGACTTTATGGAAGATGCGCCCAAGAAGTTCTTCCGCCTCAAGCCTGACGGAGAGGTGCGCCTTAAGTACACCTACATCGTCAAATGTGTGGAGGTGGTAAAGGACGAAGAGGGCAATATCACCGAGCTGCGCTGCACCTACGATCCCTCGACCCGTCCGGGTGCAGGGGAGTGGCGCTCCGTCAAGGGTACCATTCACTGGGTCAGCACCGCTCACGCGCAGAATATCGAGATACGTAATTACGACCGCTTGTTCACTCTCGCCGATATGAGCCAGGTTCCGGAAGACAAAGACTACAAAGACTTCCTGAATCCCGATTCACTTATCGTGGCCGAAGGCTTTGCAGAGCCGGCGCTGGTCGGTGACGCCTCAGGCATTGCCGTCCAGTTCGAGCGTACCGGATATTACATCAAAGATTCCGACAGCACTCCCGAAAAGCCTGTGTTCAACCGTACAGCCACGCTCAAAGACTCCTACAAGCCAGAGTAATGAACGACTTCGTTTTCTCCCTTATGCTGCTCGGCGCCCTCTCGTCCGGAGGGAGCCTGCCCTTCTGGGCGGTGTCGAACCAGAGCGGCATTATGCCGGAGAATAACGGAGCCCTGGCGTTGGTCAACGTCAACAAGCCTTTTGACCTCAGCCACACCTTCCAATGGCAGGCAGGAGCGTCGCTCGCCGCCAATTACCAGGCGGTGGAGGAAGGAAAGCCTTTCAAAGGATTTATAGATGAGCTGTATGCAGGCGCGCGATGGAAAGTGCTTCGTGTCGACCTGGGTATGATGCACCGGGAGAGGGAGTTTATGGGCGCTGATCCCGCGCTTGGCTCCCTGTCGGTGACCGAAGGCCATATAGTCGAAAGCAACAATGCCCGCACGATGCCCGGCTTCAAGTTTGTGCTGGAACCCTGGGCCATTCCTTTTACCGGAGAGCATCTGCTCGTTCACGGTCTGTGGGGCGACTACAAGACCATAGACGATCGTTTTATCAAAGGGGCCCTGGTGCACCGTTTGCAGGCATTCCTGACTTTCGACAGCCTGAATCATTTCTACGCCCAGTTCGGCATAGACCATTACGCCCTGTGGGGAGGAACGCCCAGCGACCCCAAATACATACCCATCGACGTTAATTTCGCCAATTATTTCCGTATTTGCACAGGCCGCAGCGCTTCGCCCTCCGGTTCGGTGAGCGACCAGATGAATGTGCTGGGCGATCACGGCGGGGCCGAACGCCTGCGTCTGGGATGGAAGGCGGATGAGTATGAGCTTTGCTTCCAGTTGGAGAAACCCTATAACGACAAGTCGGGAATGCGCTTCAACAACTTCCCGGACGGAGTCTATACTCTCTACTGGGGGCTTAACGACAAGCATAACTGGGTAAGCGGCGCATTGGTGGAATTCCACTATACTATGTGGCAGTCGGGTACCATTCACGAAAAAGAAACCGATGACTCGGGGGCACAGATCGACTGGCATCAGAACAAGAGCCTGAACATCTTCGGAATGGACAGTTATTTTACCAACGGAGAGTATAAGTCCGGATGGACTCATTTCGGACGGATGATAGGCGGCCCCCTGTTCTTTACCAAGACTTCCGCCTCCGGCATCACTTCCGTCGGGAACAATCGCTACAAAGCCGTGCATCTCGGAGTTTCCGGTATGCTTTTCCGCAAGGCTCCCTACAAATTGATGCTTACTTTCAGCGACAATTACGGGACCTACAGCAGCCCTTACCTCCCGCCGTCGTCGGCGCGAAGCGGCTGGAACTGGTGGGAAAAAAACACTATCGACAAAGGTCTCAAGCAGTTTTCGGCAGCGTTTACCGGATTCGTTCCGTTCCGCCTCAAGGGGCGCAGCTGCCTGGATATTGTTTACGGACTGTATGCCGATGCGGGAGAACTGCTGCCCCGTAGCATAGCAGGGTCTATGGGAATACGCTTTAACATCAAGTAACGATTATGGAACTTAGCAAAAGAGCGATGGATATGCCGAGCTCGCCCATACGCAAGCTCGCTCCCTATGCCGAAGCGGCCAAACGCAACGGCATTCACGTATATCATCTGAACATTGGACAGCCCGATATAAAGACTCCCGAATGCGCGCTGAACGCCCTGCGCAACATCGACCGCAGCATCCTGGAATACAGCCCCTCCGACGGCTACCTGTCGCTCCGCACCAAGATGGTGAGCTATTATGCCGAGTATGGGATTTATCTCAGCCCCGATGAAATAATTATCACCACCGGCGGTTCCGAAGCAGTGCTGTTCGCTTTTATGAGCTGCCTGGATCCGGGCGACGAGATAATCATCACCGATCCTTTCTACGCCAATTATATGGCGTTCGCCAAGTCCGCAGGCGCCGTCATAAAATCGGTCAAGACATCGATCGAAAACGGTTTCAGGCTGCCCTCGATAGAGGCGTTCGAGGAGCAGATAACTCCGAGGACCAAGGCCATTCTCATCTGCAACCCGAACAATCCTACGGGCTACCTGTACACCCGCTCCGAGATGAAGCAGCTCCGCGACATAGTCAAGAAGCACAACTTGTTCCTGTTCAGCGACGAGGTTTACAGGGAGTTCGTATATTCCGGCACACCCTACATCAGCGCCTTCCATCTGCGCGGTATCGAAGAGAACGTGATACTCATCGATTCGGTATCCAAGCGCTATTCGGAGTGCGGCGTGCGCATAGGATGCCTGTGCACCAAGAACAAAGAAGTGAGGGAGGCTGTAATGAAGTTCTGCCAGGCCCGCCTCAGCCCGCCCCTGCTTGGCCAGATAGTAGCGGAGGCCAGCATCGGCGTGCAGAAATCGTATTTGCACGATGTTTACGAGGAATACCTCGACAGGCGTAATTTCCTGATTGACGGATTGAACAGGATTCCCGGCGTGTTCAGCCCCATCCCGATGGGCGCTTTCTACACAGTTGCCCACCTGCCGGTTGACGATGCCGAGAAGTTCTGCAAATGGTGCCTGCGAGACTTCAGCTACGAGGGGGCCACGGTGATGATGGCGCCAGCGGCCGGTTTTTATACCGAACCGGGCGAAGGCCGTCAGGAAGTGCGTATTGCGTATGTGTTGAACAAAGAAGATTTAGCAAAAGCTCTAATCTGCCTGCAAAAGGCTTTGGAAGCTTATCCCGGAAGGACAAACAGTTAGTTAGTAAGTATATGTTAAGCAGACAAATCACGGAGGCTCTCCGCAAGCATCAGACGCCCTTCTATTTATACGACATCGATCTGCTCAGGCAGACCCTGGAGAGCGTCTCGTCCGTAGCGGCACGCTATGGATATGTTATTCATTACGCCATCAAGGCGAACTTCGACCCTCATATCCTCGCTCTTATCAAGGAATACGGGCTGGGAGTGGACTGTGCATCGGGTAACGAGGTGCGATGCGCCATAGAGGCCGGTTTCGACCCTTCGGGCATAGTGTATGCCGGGGTAGGCAAACGCGATCACGAACTCCGCTATGCCATCCAGCAGGGCATATTTGCCATAAACGCCGAGTCGCTCCAGGAGCTTGAAGTCATCGATTCAATCGCCTCCTCCTGCGGCAAGGTTCAGAGCGTAGGCCTGAGGGTCAATCCCGACATCGACCCCAAGACCAACAAATGCATAGACACCGGACAAGCCGACAGCAAATTCGGCATCTCCTACGAAGAGCTGGTATCCAGGCTCGACTGGATAAAATCCCTCAAGAACATCAAAGTTGCAGGCATTCACCTCCATATCGGCTCACAGATTCGCGAGCTGCACGTCTTCGAGTATCTTTGCGCCAAGGTCAACAGAATAGTAGAGCACCTTGGGGCGCAGGGCCTCGACTTCGGCTTCGTGGACGTTGGTGGCGGCCTTGGAGTGAACTACGACCTGCCTGAGAACGAGCCGGTTCCCAACTTCGCTTCGGTCTTTTCGATTATCAACTCCCATCTCAAAGTGGGCGGGCGTCCCGTGCATTTCGAGTTCGGCAGGGCCATCGTAGCGCAGTGCGGCGAGCTTATCACCAGCGTACTGTTCAACAAGACTACGGCCTCTGGCCGCAAGATAGTGATCGTGGACGCCAGTATGACCGAGCTCATAAGGCCCGCCTTGTACGGGGCATACCATAATATCGAAAACATTACTTCCACCTCCACGGAACGCGCCCGTTACACTATAGCCGGGACGGCTTGCGAATCGACCGATATCTTTGACGAGGGAGTGACCCTCCCCCTTACCGTAAGGGGTGACCTGCTCACTATCAAGTCGGCCGGCGCCTATGGTATGTCAATGGCGTCTCGCTATAATCTTCACGACCTGCCCGCTGCAGTTTACAGCGACTCACTATAGCAGCTATGAACGATTTCGTGGTCTCCCTTCTGCTCCTCGGAGCTATTTCGTCGAACGACAATCTGAATCAGATGCCGTTCTGGGCGACCACGGACCAGTTTGGCGTAATGCCCGAGAGTAACGGGGCCCTTGCCCTGCTGCGCGCCGGGACCTCGTTTGACGAGAGCCGTACCTTCCAATGGCGGTGGGGGACCTCGCTGGGGTTCCGCTCAGACTGGATGGGCGAGAAAGTGCTCATCGACGAACTGAATGCGTCGCTGCGTTACCGCAAGCTGCGTCTCGACCTTGGGATGATTCATCCCGAGCAGGACTTTATGGCTTCGGACGCCACTCTGGGCACGCTTTCCGTTACCGGAGGCAATTTTATGATGAGCGGCAACGCGCGCACCCTTCCGGGCTACGCTCTGCGGCTCGAGCCCTGGGATGTTCCTTTTACCAACGGGCATCTGCAGCTGTACGGCCGCTTCGGTGACTACAGTACCCTTGGCAAGCGATATATGCAGGGGGCGTTGGTACACAACACCGCCCTTTATGCCCGCATCAAGGCAGGGGAGCATTTGAGCTTTACCGCCGGATTCGACCATTACAGCCTCTGGGCCGGGTCAAATCCCGAGCAGGGAGTGCAGCCACATTCGTTCCTGGATTACCTGCGGGTGCTTACCGGCTCGTCCGGAGGCTCCGATGCATCTCTTGGCGACCAGGTTAACTCCCTGGGCGACCATCGCGGAAGGGAACTGCTGCGGGTCGATTACAAGGCGGACTCCTGGTCGGTATGTTTCCAGCACGATATTCCTTACGACGACCGCTCGGGAATGATATTCCGGAATTTCCCCGACGGGGTCAATACCCTGTGCTTTTCGTTCAGCGATAAGTCCCGCTGGGTGAGCGATATAGTTTACGAGTACCACTACACCCTCAATCAGTCAGGCGATTGCGAGCGCAGGCTCGCGACCGAAGCCGAGATAGCCTCCGGAAGCAAGCGCCTGTACCTGGCTCCTTACGACGGGAAATACTATATGATTGTCGGGGGCGCCGACAACTACTGCAACAATTTCGCATACCGCTCGGGCTGGAGCGCATTCACCCGCCAGCTGGGCAATCCGCTGTTTTATTCGCGGTATATCGCCTCTCCCGACGACCCGGCCGGCTATATTATGCAGGGTACCGGCAACAATATGCTGCAGGCACATCATTTTGCGGTTTCCGGAAGCCTCTTCAGAAAGATTCCTTACCGGCTGGTAGCCACTTATTCACTTAACTATGGCTGCTATTTCGATGCCGAAGGACGTTATAATCGCGAACTGGTCCTCGATAAGCCGCTCAAGCAGTTCAGCGCCGGCCTCAATGCTATGATACCCTGCCTCAAGGGGGCTCTGCATATTATCCCCGGCATTTATTTCGACCAGGGCGAACTTCTTTCCAATTGTTTTGGAGCAACTCTATCCCTAAAATATAATCTCTTAAATAATAAACAGATATGAACTTCGACCATTTTCTCCAGTTATTTGTGGTGAAAGAAAAAAGTTTCTTCCCCCTCTTTGTTCAATCCTCCGAGAATATCAAGGAGGCGTCGGCTCTGCTTCTGGAGCAGACTAAGGAATCGGATCCCGACAAACGCCGTATCCTGTCTCACCGTATCAAGGAACACGAGACCAAGGGAGATACAATCACCCGCCAGATCGTGGGCGTGCTGATGAATGCCTATCTTACTCCTTTCGACAGGGACGATATTCACGAACTTGCAGAGGGAATGGACGGCTTCCTGGACTCCATAAGGGATTCGTCCAAGAAGATAGCCATCTATCAGCCCAAGGAATCCTCGAAGAAGCTTATCGAGATTGCCGAGTACATCGACAAAGCCGCTTCAATTATGGTGGAGCTCACCGCTCACTTCGATACCCTTCGCAAGGACGCCAAGATGATGGACAAGTTGTGCGACGACATCAAGGAAATCGAGCACACTGTGGATGACATCTACGAGTCGTATATGTCCAATCTCTTCGAGTTTGAAAAAGACGCAATAGAACTGGTTAAGAAAAAGAACATCGCCCAGGCTCTGGAAGATACTTCCGACGTGGCCAAGGGTGTCTCGAGCAAGATCAGGAGCATAGTAGTCAAGAACAGCTGATATGGTTGCGATAGTCTTAATAACGGCGCTCATAGCCCTGGCGTTCAGCTTTACCAACGGAATGAACGATGCGGCCAACTGTATCGCATCCGTGGTTGCAACCAAGGCCCTGCCTCCCAAGCTGGCCGTGTTCTGGGCGGCTTTCTGGATTTTTATGGCGCTCTTCATTTTCGACACCACCGTCGCCGCTACTATGGGCAAGGGTATAGTAGATGAGAATTGTATCGACGTCTATGTCATTCTGGCGGCACTGCTCGGCTCGGTGTTGTATATTTTCTTCTGTACCAAGATGGGACTGCCCGTATCGGCGTCGCACGCCCTGGTGGGAGGTCTTATCGGCCCCGTGTGGTTCGTTTACGGCGGTCATTACCTGATAACCAGCGGTATCTTCAAGATCGTTGCCTTCATATTCATTTCCCCGCTTATCGGAATACTCCTGGGCTTCATACTCAACTGCTTGATTATGCTGCTTTTCCACAAGGTCAACGTGAAGAAGGTAGACAAGACCTTCAGGCGTATGCAGCTGGTGTCCAGTGCTGCGTTCTCGCTTGGTTTCGGCGGCAATGACGGTCAGAAGACAATGGGCGTGATCGCCATCCTTTTCGCCACGGCGTTTGCGTCCAACCCCGATAATCCCGTGCTGCAGTTCCTCTACGGCAACGGAGCCACGGCTGCCCAGGCGGCAGGCTTTACCGGCTTCTACGTGCCGGTGTGGCTCAAGGTTACCTGCTACGGACTTATCGCCCTCGGTACCGTAACCGGAGGCTGGTCGGTAATCCGTACGCTCAGCGAGGGTCTGTCCAAGCTCTTCCCGACCCAGGGATTCTGCGCCGAGGCTTCGGGAGCTATAACCCTTATACTCACCGCCGTGCTCGGCATTCCCGTGAGCACTACGCACACCATCACCGGCTCCATAATCGGTACCGGTCTCACGCGGGGCGTCAAATCGGTCAAGTGGATAACGGCCAAGAACATAGTCTGGGCCTGGATACTCACCATCCCAGCAGTCATCGTGGTCAGCGGCTTGATATACCTGATGATGGTCAACTGGTTCGGCTGTCCCGTCAAGACTTTTTAAATAATGAAGGATTTCTGGAAGATATTAAAACGTTACGCTTCACCTTATAAAGGGTATCTGGGCGGGTCGGTGGTACTCAACGTACTGTCGGCCGTGTTCAATGTGTTTTCGTTCTCGCTGCTTATTCCGATATTGCAGATTCTGTTCAATATCAATGAAATGCAGTATGAATTCATAGCCTGGAACTCCGATACCGCATCTTTCAAGGATATACTTATAAACAACCTTTACTGGTATGTAACCGAGGCAATGGGCAAGTGGGGCGCCGGCACGGTGCTCCTGCTGCTCTGCCTCTCGCTGTCGCTTCTTACCGCAGTCAAGACTTCCTGTTATTTCGGCGCTTCCGCAGTGATGGTCCCGATACGCACGGGCATAGTCAAAGACCTGCGTGTTCAAATCTACAATAAGATTCTCGCCCTGCCTCTGGGTTATTTCAGCCAGGAGCGGAAAGGCGATATTATCGCCCGTATGAGCGGAGATGTCCAGGAAGTGGAGAACTCCATCACCAGCGTGCTGGATATGCTCATCAAGAATCCTATTCTGATTGTGTTCTATATGGCTACGTTGATAGTCATTTCCTGGCAGTTGACCGTATTCGTGCTGGTGTTCGCGCCGGTTATGATGTGGCTTATGGGCTTGATAGGACGCAAGCTCAAGCGGCAGTCCACCGAGGCCCAGACGCTCTGGAGCGACACTATGAGCCAGGTGGAAGAGACTCTTGGCGGCCTGCGTATCATCAAGGCCTTCCTGGCCGAAAAGAAGATGTCCAACCGCTTTGAGGGCGTGACCGACGCTATGAAGCGCAAGAACTCCCGCGTTGCCACCCGTCAGGTACTGGCACACCCGGTGAGCGAATTCCTGGGTACCCTGATGATCGCTATCGTGCTCTGGTTCGGCGGTACCCTCATCCTGGGTGAACGCTCGGTCATCGATGCGCCCACCTTCATCTTCTATATGGTTGTCCTGTACAGCGTCATCCAGCCCATCAAGGAGCTCGCCAAAGCTGCTTACAGCATCCCGCGCGGACTTGCCAGTATGGAAAGGATAGATGTGATCCTGAACGCCGAGAACTCCATTACCGAACGTCCCGATCCCGTAAAGGTCAGTGATTTCAAGGATAGCATCGAGCTGAAAGGCGTAAGCTTCCATTACGAAGACGGCAGGGAAGTGCTTAGGGACGTGACTCTCTCCATCCCCAAGGGCTATACACTTGCAATAGTGGGAGCATCCGGGGCCGGAAAATCTACGCTGGTTGACCTCATTCCCCGTTTCTACGATGTGTCCGGGGGGAGTATCAGCATCGACGGGGTGGATGTGAGGGATATGGCCCTTCGCGATCTGAGAGGCCTGATCGGCAATGTGAACCAGGATCCCATCCTCTTCAACGATACCATCTTCAACAATATCGCATTCGGCGTCAAGGATGCCACCCGCGAGCAGGTTGAGGCGGCTGCGCGCATTGCCAATGCGCACGAGTTCATAATGGAGAAGGAAGAAGGCTACGATACCAACATCGGCGACCGCGGAGTCAAGCTCAGCGGCGGTCAGCGCCAGCGTATCAGCATCGCCAGAGCCATACTCAAGAATCCTCCCATTCTAATCCTCGACGAGGCCACGGCATCCCTGGACACTGAGTCGGAGCGCACCGTTCAGGACGCCCTCGACCGCCTTATGAGCACCCGTACCACCATTGCTATCGCACATCGCCTGAGTACTGTCAAGGGCGCCGACGAGATTGTGGTGATGGACGAAGGACGCATAGTGGAAAGGGGACGCCACGAGGAACTCCTTGCCCGTGACGGGTATTACAAGAAACTTTATGATATGCAGTCGTTATGAGAAGAGTCTGGATATTTCGTATACTCACGCTGCTGTATATCATAGCAGTTGCCGTTTTGTGCTTTGCAAGATTCTCGGCTTTGCCCCCATCGCCGGCGAGCATCTTCGGGATTCCGGCCGACAAAGTCGTGCATTTCTTGATGTTCCTGCCCTTCCCTGTGCTGGCTTTCTTCTCGCTGCGCCTCAGCCGCGGCGGAGTAGTGAAGACCTTACTTGTGCTGGTGGCCGTGTTTATTGTCGGCTGCGGTCTTGCCTGGGGAACGGAATATATCCAGAGCAAACTGCCTTACCGGACTATGGATCCCGCCGACTTCGGCGCCGACCGTCTGGGCCTAATCTGCGGTTCTTTCATAGCCTTTTTCATTAAGTTGTTCTCGCGGAAGAAGAAAAATGCGTAGGTTAGCTGTCATACTGGGCATTCTGGCTGCAGCTTTGTCTGCGGCGGCGCAGGGCATTCCCCGCGCTGCAGATTTCAGTGTGGTATGCGATACCCTCACCTCCCGCTGTAACCGCCGCTTCCAGGTTAATTCACGGGTGCGCATAGACAAGATTTACTTGAGAGGGGAGGCGCTTGACCTGTATTTTGCCAATTCGCTCTCCGATTATCCCTGGCACAGCGAAGACATCTTGTGGTTCCTCTCCGAGCTCAATACCGAAGGCGAAAAGGCTCTGCAGGGCTACAACATCGGCTCCTGTATGGCTTCCGGCTGCCGCCTCGAGGAACTGGAGACACCTGCCATTACACGAAACGGCCGGGCGCCTTCATTCCATTATTCGGTAAAGAATTCTCCCAAGCTCCCGCTTGTGCACCGGGTCGGAGCCCGTAAGCTTACGCGCGGACTGGAGGGCCGTCATATCGCCCTATGGCAGAGCCACGGCTATTATTTCAACGAAGAGCAAGGCGTGTGGCGCTGGCAGAGGGCTGCCCTCCACCGTACCGTGGAGGATATGTACACTCAGGGATATGTGCTTGATTATCTGATTCCTATGCTTGAGAATGCCGGCGCCTGCGTGCTCACTCCGCGCGAGCGAGACATACAGCGTATGGAGTCGGTATGTGATAACGACTCAACCTTCCTCCGCAGCGGAGAGGGCCTTGTGCGTACGGCGGGAACCTATTCTGAGTCGGGCTCCTGGGAAAAGGGCGGCGAGGGCTTTGCAGACCTTAAGCAGGTCTATGACATTACCGACAATCCTTTCCGTCTGGGATCCTGCCGTAAAGCGGCCTGCAGCATTACTCCGGCTTCGGTTGCCAGGTGGACTCCCGACATCCGTCGCAGGGGAGAATATGCCGTGTATGTGAGTTACGGCAGCGGACGCAGTAACTGCAAGTCGGCCCACTACACTGTCTATCACCTCGGAGGGAAAACCGAGTTCGAGGTCGATCAGCGCAAGGGAGGCGGCACTTGGGTATATCTGGGTACTTTCGAATTTGCTCCCGACGGACCGGGATTTGTGGAACTTGACAATAAGGGCGCTTCCGGCGAGTGGGTGAGCGCCGATGCGGTCCGCTTCGGCGGCGGTATGGGCAAGATCCAGAGAGGAGGGCGTATTTCTGGTATGCCCAGCTATGTCGAGGGCGCCTCCTACTGGATGCCCTGGGCGGGAGCTGACAGTACGCTCCGCGAATGGGAGACCGATTACGTGTGCGACTATGCCGCCCGAGGCTCGTGGACCAGGATGATGCGCAAGACCAAGGGAATTCCTTTCGATTGCTCCCTGGCATTCCATACCGACGCGGGCGTAACGCCCAATGACAGTATCGTAGGAACCCTTTCTATCTATACGCTCAAGTGCGACAACTCCCGCAAGTTCTCCGACGGAACCGACCGTATGACTTCACGGACCTACGCTGATTTTGTCCAGACCCAGGTAGTGGAAGATATACGCAAAAGCTACGAACCCAAGTGGCAGCGCCGCCAGCTGTGGGACCGCTCCTACAGCGAATCGCGCACTACTGATGTTCCCGCTATGCTGCTGGAACTTCTTTCGCATCAGAACTTTGCCGATATGAAATACGGCCTCGATCCCGCTTTCCGCTTTACCGTGAGCCGGGCCGTGTATAAAGGATTGCTCAAGTATCTCTCGTGCCGATATGGAGTGAGCTATTCCGTACAGCCACTGCCGGTGCACGCTTTCTCCGCCTTGCTGAATGACGAGGGGGAAGTGCAGCTCAGCTGGGCTCCTACTCCCGACCCGCTCGAACCTACTGCCGCAGCCAAGGGATATACCGTCTATACTCGTGTGGACGACGGAGTATTCGACGAGGGCGTACCGGTTTCGGATCCCGAAGCCACGATGCAGATCGTGCCCGGACACGTGTATTCCTATAAGGTGGTTGCCTGGAATGACGGCGGCGACAGCTTCCCCTCGGAGGTGCTGTCGGTGGGAGTGCCCGTACGGGCGAGGGGAGATGCGGTGCTGATAGTCAACAACTTCGACCGGGTGGCTCCGCCCGCGTGGATAGATACTCCCGATTACGCGGGATTCGACTCACGTCTTGACAACGGGATGCCGTACGTCCGCGATATTACTTACATAGGTGAGAATTACGAGTTTACTCGTCCCCTCCAGTGGGAGAGCGACGATGCTCCTGGCTTCGGGGGATCTTACAGCGACAAGGCCGGAGTGCCGGTAGCCGGCAATACCTTCGACTATCCTTCAGTCCACGGCCGTGCGCTGCTTAACCTTGGATTCCCGTTCTGCAGTATGTCCAGCAAGAGTTTCTGCGCCGACACTACGCTTGCCTCGCGCTTCGGAGCCCTTGACTTGATATGCGGAGCCCAGCTGTCCACAAAATCGGGCAGAGGGGCGTACCCGGCACGCTATAGCGTGTTCCCCGACAACCTTCAGTCCGCCTTGCGGGCCTGGTCGCGGAGGGGCGGCAGCATCCTGGTGTCGGGCTCGCGCATTGCAACTGACGTGTGGGGAGACATCTACGGAGTCAAGCCCGATCCGGCTGCGGTCAAGGCCACCAAGGAGTTTATCGCTGAGGTGCTGGGATACCGCTGGGCATCATCGTTCGGTACCAATACTGGCGAACTTGCCCGTATGCCCTTCTACTACGAACTGAATGAGGAATGCTATGCCGTTCCCCATCCCGACGGGATCCGGAATGCCGATTCACGCGGCTCGGTGTGGCTTAGATACGGCAATTCGGGCGTGCCGGCAGCTGTCAAATTCAATGCCCAGGAGCATAAGGCCGTGTCGATAGGCGTGCCTTTGGAGTGCCTGCAGAAGGATTCCGACCGCGAAAAAGTGTTCCGCGAAGTTCTGGAGTTCTTTGGAATGTACGGTCCCTCCGACGGCCCGGGAAGCTACCAGTTCGGCTTCCTGTACTTTACCCCCGCAGATCTCAGGGTGCTATCGTAAAATGATGAGAGGCGATGCGCTCTGGCGCGGAAGGGGCGCGAGCGAAGCGTCGCCTGCAAAGGGCAGACTCTCCCGGTAAGCCAGCTCCGGAGTATTGTTGTGTTCGCTCAGGTGGCAAAGGAATATGTGTTCCAGGCCCTGGTGGTTAAAGCTGCTGATTGCCTGGGCGCATTCGATATTGGAAAGGTGTCCGTGTCCGCTGCGAATGCGCTTCTGAAGGTCGGGAGGATAGGGCCCGAGGCGGAGCATTTCCGGATCGTAGTTGCTTTCGATGACCACGGTGTCGGCTTGCCTCGCCCAGTTGAGAGCCTCGTCGGTGACTCTTCCTATGTCCGTCATTATCACGAACTTATATGAATCCAGCAGGATGGCGTATCCCACTGTCTCGGTGGCATCGTGGGGGACGGTGAAGCAGCGCGCCTTTATTCGGCCGGGAACCACGTCGTTCCAGACTCCCTGGCGCATCTCCATACGGTAGTCGCATATTTGGTAGCGGGTCATAGAGTGACGCGACAGCGCCCTGTGCAGCTCTTCCGTCGCCCACACCGGCTTGCCTATATGCTTGCAGAATGAACCAAGAGAACGTATATGGTCAAGATGGTCGTGGGTTATGAGAATAGCGCTGAAGTCGTCGAAACACAGCCCGTCCATCTGCAGCTCTTTTTTGAGCCTTCTCGGGCTCACTCCTGCATCGATGATTATTCCGGCCTCACAGCGGCGTCCTTCCGGCTCGAACAGCCCCAGGAAGTAACAGTTGCCGCAACTTCCCGACGAAAAAGACTTGAACTTAATGCAGCTCATCCGAAGTGCAGTATTTATCTATCACGCTATACGCGTCTTTGACTCCCAGTTCCCCGGCACGCGACAGGTCGATGCATCCTTTTTCCTTGTCTTTAAGATAGATGAGCACCAACCCGCGGTTGAAGTACGCATCGCCCATCTCGGGATAAAGAGTGATGGCGCGCGTATATCCGTCGATGGAATTGACCATCTCGCCTCCAAGGCAGTAGAGATTGCCCAGGTTGAAATAAAGATATGGAATATCCGGAACGATTTCAGTCGCTGCCTGCATATCTTCTATTGCTTCCGAATAATCGTAACTCCGTGCAACCCGGTCGCTTACGCGCGCTCTGGTGGCGCCCTGGTCATCCATGGCCAGGGTCTGTACGTTGCCCTCGAGCGAGGCTATGAATTCAATCATCTCTGCCCGCAGGACGCCCCGGTTCATAAGGTAGAATGCCTTATAGTAACGCGAGTAGCGGTCTTTCTCTTCTTCGCTCCCGGCTGCCGAAACAGCCTTGTCGAAGTAGTTCAGAGCTCCGGTATAGTTCTTTTGCTGTACGTCGTAGATACCCATCAGGAAGAAGGTTTCGGAGGGGCTCAGGTTGACCGTGCCGGCGCCGGAACTGCCGTCTCCGGAAAGCACGGAACCCAGCGAGCGCACAAGCTTGAGGGTGGAAAGAGAGTCGCTGTTGGAAACTACCACGGGAACGGGCACTGCATCGATGAAATGGTCGATGAGAGCATTCTCGTAACGCCTGCTTAGGGCCAGCTTGCGTTCCTCCGGACGCGCCGCCAGGTGGAACTTGTAAAGCGGACGGAGGCGGATGTCGATGTCACGGTGCTGGAGCAGCTCGTCGTCGAAGTCTTTCTTTGCAAAGTCGGCGTCAAGCGCCAGCAGTGCGTCGTATTTCTTGGTGGTATCGGCGAACGAGGCCTCGCCGGTGGCGTTCTTTGCCCGGTATTCTCCCACCTTGCGCTGGGCAGTACGGTAGTCCGCCTTGGACTCCTTGGTCATACCCAGCATATT
>JAGCCX010000076.1 GCA_017651465.1 Bacteroidales bacterium | reverse complement strand
GTAACGGGCAGCATCGGTGCGGATGCGCTCGAATATTTCTTCCTTGAAAGCCTTTTTCGCATCGTCGATGGGACTTACCCAGTCGCCGTCATAGAAAGCCTGCAGCCAGGCGTGGACGGCTATGCCCAGTTCATCGCACATGGGGATGAGGCGCTTGGCAAGCGGCTTGTTGGTAGGATAATCGAAGGCGGAATAATTGAGCAGAAGATGATCGTATCCTTTGGCTTTCAACTCCTTGAGCTTGGCACCGTCGTTGGCGAGCAGGTCGCTCATATGCGATCCCCAGGCCCAGACTGCAGTGGGCTTTGTCTTGGACAGGTCGAAGAGTTCGTTGACCTTGCCTTGGCTGGAATATGTAACGCGGCGCCATTCTCCGCTGGCATCGGGCAGCCTCTGATAGCTGGCAAAATAGCCGAGCGAAGGGTCATCCGCCTTGTGCTCGAAACTGTCTGCCACAATATCTTTATCCGTTCCCAATACAAGGGTGAAAGGCGCAGCGGAAGAGAAGCCGGTAACCAGGGTTTCGTCGGCGGTAGAGAACACTTTGCGCTCTCCCGGAGCTAAGGTACCCGAAAGGTCGGCTATCTTCTGCCCCATGAAAAACTGGTCTGTAATATAGAGCCCTAGACCGTCCAGCTCACGCGGCTGGTCGGAAGCATTGCATACCTCAACCCAGGTATCGAACTCCTGAGTCTCCTCGTGCGCCGCTATTTCGTTGAGCACCAGGCCTTCGTACTTGGGGTCGATCTTGCCCTTCCCCGGGTCGGGGCCGTTAGGATTACAGCCAGCCACCGCCAGCAGGAGGGCAAAGGAGCCAATTGTTTTTAAATAATTCATTCTTTGATTATTTTAAAATGCCTTGTTCCTTAAGGTAATTCTCGGCCTTGACCAGTCCGCCGGTCTTCTTGATGACTTCCTCGCAGAACTCATAGCTCAGCTGGGGATTACGCTCCACCATAGTGCGGGTCAGGCGGTCGATGACCTTGTTGTTGATAAGATTGGCGCACACCATACGGTTGCCCTGCACGCGGCCCAGACGGACCATTATGGTGGTGCTTATCATATCGCAGAGCAGTTTCTGGGATGTGCCGGACTTCATACGGGTACTGCCGGTGATGAACTCGGGGCCCATCACTATCTCTACCGGATAATCTACATAGTCGGAAATGGGGGAACCGGGATTGTTGCAGATGCTTCCGCAAGGGATGCCGTGCTCCTTGCAGGCCTTCATAGCGGCCATCACGTAAGGAGTATTGCCGCTGGCTGAAATACCCACCACTATGTCTTTAGGGCTTATGTGATGCTTCTCGCTCAGGGTTCTCCAGCCCTCGTCCACATCGTCTTCGGCCTCTTCGAGGTCGAGCACCAGATTCTCGTTGCCGCCGGCAAGCACGGCCTGCCAGATTTCGGGGTCAACTCCGTAGGTATTGGGAACTTCCAGCACGTCCAGCACACCGAGTTTGCCTCCGGTGCCGGCACCCAGCCAGAAGAAACGTCCGCCCTCGCGAAGCTGCTTCTCTATTGCACAAGTAAGTTTTTCTATCTCCGGAAGGGCCGCCTCGATTGCGAGAGGCACTTTCTTGTCTTCGGTGTTGATGTCACGCAGCAATTCCGCTACGGACTTGGTCTCAAGATGGTCGTACAATGACGGCTGTTCGGTTAATCTAATGCTCATATTTTTATCTTTTTTTAAAGATGTCACTGCTGCTTGCAGACCGTCTGCGCCCACGCAGCCGTGAGTGGGAGGGGCCCGCAACTAGCTGCGGGAGGGATAGGCCGTAGGCCGTAGTCTGCAAGCAGCAGTGACATCTTCATCAACATATCCTAGAATTCTTTATACTTAATATCTCCAATCATCTTACCGTCGCGGAACGCGGCGGCTGTAACCCGCTGCTGGCGGTTGATTGCAAAAGGTCCCTCGTACACGGGCGAAGCCAGGCTGGGTGCGCTGCCGTCGAGGGTGAAGTGTATCTCCGCCCCGGGAGCGTCCACGCTCATAGTGACCACCTTGCTGTACTCGGTATCTTTGTGGAAGTCGATGAACGGATTCCAGAAAGCCCGGCAATAGCCCACGTCAAGACGGTCCAGACGGCCCAGATGGGTCTCGAGGCGGCGTGTAAAGCCGTCCCAGTCTTTGCCGGATTTGGTCCATCCGGCCTCGGCTATGGCGCACATACGCGGCCAGGCCATATATTCCACACGGGCCGGGGTGGGCATATATTCCGTCCACACGCAGCCCTCGACCCCTATTATGTACCTCTGTTCCTCAGGCGTGAGCACATCGGGAACGGGATTGTATTCATACATAGTGCGCAGCAAGGTGGGGCCTCCCATTGCAAGCGGCTCGCTGTCGGGATCGGCCTGCCAGTAATCCAGATAATACTTGGGATAGGGAGCCATCACTACCTCGTGATGCTGCTGTGCGGCCTTTATGCCGCCTTCCTCGCCAAGCCACGACATAACCCTGGCGTTGGGAGCCAGGCCGCCCTGCAGGATCTCGTCCCAGCCAATGATCTGGCGGCCCTTGGAATTAATATACTTCTCCATACGCTGGATAAACCAGCTCTGGAGTTCGAACTCGTCTTTGAGGCCGAGTTTTTTTATCATAGCCTGGCAGTGCGGACACTGCTTCCAGCTGGTCTTGGGGCACTCGTCGCCGCCTATGTGTATGAGTTCCGAAGGGAAGAGGTCGATGACCTCGTCGAACACATCTTCCAGGAACTTGAAGGTCTCTTCCTTGGTGCAATACACCTGCTTGAAGATGCCCCACTTGGTGGCGGTCTCATAATGGTCTTCAAGTCCGCAGCTCAGCTCGGGATAGCAGGATATGGCGGCCAGCGAATGGCCGGGGATCTCGATTTCGGGAACGATGGTTACGTAGCGGTCGGCGGCGTACTTGATCAAGGCCTTGATCTCTTCCTGGGTGTAATAGCCGCCGTGAGGCTTGCCGTCGTAGATGCCCGAGGCGAGCGAACCCACCACCGTCTCCTTGCGCCACTGCCCCTTCTCGGTGAGCAGGGGGTATTTCTTGATCTCGATGCGCCAGCCCTGGTCTTCGGTGAGGTGCCAGTGGAAGCGGTTCACCTTGTGCAGGGCCATAAGGTCGATGTAGCGCTCCAGGAAAGGAATGTCGAAGAAATGAAGGCAGCAGTCCAGATGCATACCCCTGTAGGGGAAGCGGGGGGCGTCTTCGATGTCGCAGCAAGGCAGCGTCCAGCGTACCCCGTGCTGCACCGAATCGGCAAAAATGGCATCGGGAAGCAGCTGCAAGAGGGTCTGCAGGGCATAGAATGCTCCGGCGCCGGAACCAAACTCCACCACTACCCTCTCGGGAGTAACAAACAGATTATAGGCCTCTTTGGGGAGACCTGCATCAAGCCAGAACAGGCCCTTTTCGTTGCCGTGGCGCAGCGGATCGTCCGCTATGACATTCAGGGTCCATCCGGCAGCTTTGCGAAGCTTTTCGTTCAGGAAGCCGACGGTGCGGAGCAGCGCCGAATCACCCTCGTCGATATAGACGGGAGTATTACGGTCGATGGTGAATACGCCGTCGGCGGTCTGGATGAATGCAGGCTGGGGTATGATCTGCGGCTCCCGCGCTTCCAGCGGCTGAGCACAGGAAGCGACAAGGAGGATACCGCACAGGGTTATGAGCCTACTGATTTTCATAACTGCTGAAGAATCGTTTTTCGCTTATCTTGCCAAGGGGCTTGCCGTCGCGTCCGAAAGCGCGGGCTTTGATTACCGCATCTTTGTCCACCATAAAGGGATTGCCGTCATAGACGGGGCTCTTGACAGTAGGTTCGGAGCCGTCAAGCGTAAAGTGGACTTCTCCCTCGGGATAATCCAGCTCGAGGTTCATCGGCTTGGGGAAAGGAAGCCTGCGGTCGTAGTCGAAGATAACCTCGTAATACACGGGGCAGTAGCCTATGTGCTTCATCTCCAGGCGCTTGAGTATCTTGGGCATACGCCGCCGGAAATTCTCCCAATCTTTGTTGGGACGGCTGGTCCACGCCACCTCCGAAGCGGCTACGTTGCGCGGGAAGGCCATCCATTCCGCCTTTGCCGAATCGGGTATGTACTCGGTCCAGAGGCAAGTCTCGTAACCTATGATGTATTTCTTGCTGAGGTCGGGAATGGAATCCACTGCAGGATAATAGTTGTACACCTTCTTGAGAGGCATAAACACCTCCTGTGCAAGGTCGTCGGGCTGGTCGTCCTGATGGTTGTCCAGATAGCACCAGCGGTTGGGGGTAAGGACCACGCGTATGCCGCGCCTGATGCCTCTCGCTGCGGGAGCGTGGCCGCGGTACGACATAGCTATAGGGTCGTCGAGCGCTCCGCCGTCCAGGATCTCGTCCCAGCCGATGCAGGTCTTGCCGTTGGCCTTGAGGAAGTCACCTATCCTCTTGACAAAGAAGGTCTGGAGTTCCTCGACATCCTTGAGCCCGAGCACTTTCATCAGGTCCTGGCAGTACTTGCTCTCGCGGTACACGTCCTTGGGGGCCTCGTCACCGCCTATGTGGTAGATGGGCGAGGGGAAGAGCTCGAACAACTCGCCGAACACATCTTCAAGGAACTGGAAGGTGTAGGCCGTGGGAGCGTAGAGGTTTTTCCATATGCCCCAGCGGGTCTCAACCTCGTAGTGACGGTCGGGGAAGCAGCTCAGCTCGGGATAGGCGGCGATGGCGGCCGTGCTGTGCCCGGGTATCTCCACCTCGGGAATCACGGTCACGCACCTGCGGCGGGCATATTCCACCACCTCGCGGATATCGTCCTTGGTGTAGAATCCGCCGTGGGGCTCTCCGTTGCCTATCCAGCTGTGGAACGCCGTCTCCTTGCGCCAGGCGCCTATTTCGGTGAGGCGGGGATACTTGTCGATCTGGATACGCCAGCCCTGGTCTTCGGTGAGGTGCCAGTGGAACATATTCTGCTTGTGCATAGCCATAAGGTCGATGAACTTCATCACCTCCTCCTTGGGGAAGAAGTAGCGCCCGCAGTCGAAGAGGAATCCCCTGTAAGCAAACTCGGGTTCGTCTTCTATGATGCAGCAGGGCGCGATCCACTTGACCTTTTTCTGCAGTTTGTCGGCGTAAATCTCGGCCGGGAAGAGCTGCAGGAGGGTTTGGAGGCCGTAAAATGCTCCGTTCACCTCGCTTGCGCAGATAATTACCTCCTGGGGGCGCACACTGAGCTTGTATGCTTCCTTGCCCAGGCCTGAGACCTTGCGAAGCACAATCTTCGAAGCCTTTCCGTCCAGTTTGAAGCCGGTAGATACCGCCACCTGTGAACGGAAGTCGGAGGCCACTTCGGCAAAGGCCTCATCTTCGACCACCAGGGAGCTGGTCTTGGAGAGGGTGAACGAACCCTCCGCGGGAGTGAGGCTCTTAGGGGTCGGGACAATATCGTAGCGCGGTGCATTCGACACCGGGATTACCGCAAGGGCTATAGCAAGCAGGAGGGATGTTATCATAGTACTGCGCGTATGGTTTCTTCGATGGACTCGGAATAACCCTGGGGGAAATACTCCGACAGAGGGTATGGAGCCTTTATGTAAACGTGCATCTGGTCGATTTCGTATTCATAGCCCTTACGGTACTCAAACGCGTGTGCCGAAGGGAGATACGAATTCTGGCCGTTGGTATATCCGGCAAAGAATATTGTCCTGCCGGGGAACTTCTGGCGCACCTCCAGCTGATACTCGCAGAAAGGCTCGCCCTGAGTGAAGAAGAATATGATACCGTTGATATTGACGGCGCCGAGGTGGAAGATGAGGTGATCGGGCACGTTGCCCTGGGCGATACGGCTCAGAATAAGTTCTTTCCAACCCTGGACATCATCTTTCCAGGTAGCCGACACGGTCTTGTCCCACTTGGAGATTTCGGCGGCGTGCTCCTCCACCGCCTCTGCGGTGATATGGTCGATGCGGTACGGGAGTCCGATGATGTTGTTGAACACTTTGAAGTCGCCTGTGGGCTTGACCTTGTTAAACTTGATCCTGAGTACCGAGTCGGCAAGGCAGCGGCCGCATTCCTCGGCATATTCCACCTTCTTGGGTCCTTCGGCGGGGTCCATATTGCCGGCAGCTCCGGTGAGCTGGAATACATCGCCGCCCCAGGCCTCCTTGATTATCTTGGACGCCACCCCGGGATAGTCCGGCGACACCAGCAGGCTTCCGGGGCCCATACACACCGGGTGGCAGGCCAGGTTCATCACCGACACTATAGGCTTGCCCCTGCGATCGAGGAAGCGCACCACATACACGCTCCGGTCAACGGGGCCCGTGCGCTTCTCGCAGCGGTTGCCGTTGATGGTCGTACGGCCCTTGCCGACCTCCATCTTGAACGGGCGGAAAGCCGCCTCGTCGGTGATTGTCTTGACGGCGTTGTCGACCAGCACCTGATGCAGGCGTTCCTTGTGGGAATAATTGCTCCCGCCGGGTTCGGCCCTCACTCCCCCGTTGCGTGGTGCGGAGTGGGTATGGATGCAGTGCATAAAAATGCGGTCGACCGGAAGACCCGACTTGTCGGCTATCTCGTAACGCCATTCGCTGCTCAGCTCGGGCGAGATTTCCATAAGGTCGTTGGAGATGATGCACACTTTGTCGTCTCCCTTGCCGATTACAAGACAGTGCGTGTAAAGGGGCAGGTGGAGTTCCGTCGAGAGTTTGCTGCGGGCGGCGAAACCGGCCAGCATAGTATGCTCTTCAGGCGTGGTGGATATGTCGGCGGAGTTGTAATTCAAGGTAAGACCCTTCTCCCCGCAGCCGGTGAGGCAGCAGAGGAGAAGGATCGAAAGCGCCGAAATGCCAATACGGTATTTCATAATGGTTTAATAGATATAGCCGGGGTTCTGGGCAATGCGTCCCTGAGTCTTGTCGATTTCCGTCTGGGGAATAGGCATCAGGTAGTTAGGATAGTCCTCGCTGTTCTCGGTCCCGGGCTTGTTGGAGCACTTGATGACTCCGGTAGGACGGACACGGTTCTTGTTGGGGAACCACTTCTGGGTAGGAGAGATGGTAAGGCAGCACTCGCCGTAATCGACACGGTATGTCTTGCCCATCCACTCGTAGTCAACAAGGTAAAGCACGTCGTTGCCGCTGTTGGAGTCGATGTAAGAGGTTCGCTCCTCGGTGTTCGCCCAATAATAGTTGCGCTCCTTGTTGCTCAGGTCGAACGGCTGGACGCAGCGATACAGGGTATCGGGCTGGGCTCCGCCGGTGAGCAACATAGTGCGGGTACCTGCAAACGGCACGTTCTCGTAACCGACGGCAATCTTAAGACGCCTGGTGTCGAAATAGCGGAAAGCCTCGAATGCAAGCTCGATACGGCGCTCGTTGACCACGCGGTCCCAAAGATTGTCGCCGGACTCGGTCACGGGAGGCATCTGCACATCGGCGCGTGCGCGGACCTTGTTGAGGCACTCGCGGCACACATCTTCCTTACCCACATGCCAGGCGGCTTCGGCCAGGTTGAGGTACATCTCGCCCATGCGGAACCAAGGATACATCACATTGCCTATCATAGAATCGGAGATGTATTTGTCGGGCATATACCACTTGGTAAGGCCGCTGCCGCCGGTGTTGGTGAGGTGGATCTGGTCGCTGGCCTTCTTGGACGTGACCGGCTCCGGTTTGCCCTTGTCGAAATCTGCCACTGTACCGGTCATCTCGTGATCGACACCCTTGGCGTCTTTGAACGAGCCTTTCTCATAAAGGAGATAGAGCTGGAGAGGATCTTCACGCTGCTTGCCGTCTTTGTCTACCCACTTGTATATCTTCCTGGGATAGATGATGCAGTGATGGAAGCGGGGATCGCGGCCGTTGAAAGGATGCAGGGGATCATAGCCCGAGCCTTCCTCGAAGATCTTCTTGCAGTTCTTCATCTCATAGTCGAGCCACATAGCCTGGGTGGGGTTGAAGCTCTCCCAGCCACCGCCGCCGAAGTCCATCATACCATAGAGCAGCTGGGCCTTGTGAGGCTGGTTACTGCTCTGCACGAAATACTTGGCCCAGATGACCTCGGGCGAGTTGATGTCACGCCAGAAGCCGTCGTAGGTATCGTCGAGCTGGTATGCACCGTCCACGTCGGCACGGTCGCAGATGGCCTTGGCAGCGTCGTACGCAATCTGCCATTTCTGCTCCGAATATGCGCCGCGGAAAATGCCTCCCTCAGGGTTGGTGGGATCGTTGAAGAGAGGAGAAGCCACGATGAGGGTCATACGGCAACGGAGAGCGAGCACGCAGTCTTTGTGTACACGGCCCTGGGCGGTACCGCCCTTTTCGGGCAGGAGCTCGTAAGCCTTGTCAAGGTCGCCGTTGATGAATTCGACGCACTTGTCGAAGTTCTCACGGGTCTCTGCGAAGTCGGCGCCTATGTCATCGTGAGGCTTGTCGATAATCACCACGCCGCCGTAGCGCTCGATAAGGTTGGTGTAAGCCCAGGCACGGAGGAAATAAGACTCGCCGAGCAGGCGCGTCTTCACTTCTTCACTCATAGATGAGCCTTTCTCCTCGACATACCTGATGAAGTAATTGAGACGGTAGATATACTCGTAGGCACGGTTCCAGATGTTCAGGTATGTGGTACGGGTATTATGCGCCGGGCCACCTTCTTCCATGGGGATGATGGCGCTGGGGGTCATGGAACCGTCGGCGATATAACGGGTGGAAGTGCCTCCGTAACGGAAGAACCCTTCATCCGAGATACAACCGATATTGCCCTCCGTGAACGGGTCGGGCATCACGGTGTAGATAGCGTTGATATAGCTCTCTGCAAGGGCGTCGCTGTTGAATACGGCCTCCTCGGAAAGCTTGTCAAGGGGTTTCTTGTCCAGGAACCCGTCTTTGCAGGCAGTAAGGGCTGCGGCAAATGCAAGAATATAGAATATCTTTTTCATATCAGGTTCGGATTAGAAGGTTACTTTAACACCAAAGTTGAAAATCTTGACCTGAGGATAGGTCTGGTAGCCTTCGTCACTGGTTTCCGGGTCGATGGTCTTGAGCTCGGACAGGGTGAGGAGGTTGTAGCCTGCCGCATAGAAACGGGTGCTCTTGATACCCACCTGGTGGCCGAATACGTTGCCGGGCAGGGTGTAGCCCAGCTCAAGGTTCTTCAGACGCAGGAACGCGGCGTTGCGGTAGTAGTAAGATGTACGGTACACACCGCCGTTGCCGATGTTGGAGGCGATACGCGGGTGGTCCGTGTCGGGATTGTCGAGCGTCCAGGCGTTGACTGCCACATCCCTCTCGATATTACCCGACACCGGGTCGGTCAGAGGAGCGTAGTAGTAACGTGCGAGAGCCTGGCCCTGAAGCAGGATGGACAGGTCGAAGTTCTTCCACTGCGCCTCGCTGTTCAAACCGAACACTATCTGGGGAACCGCGGTCAGGTCGCAGCGCAGACGATCCTGAGCGTCGATGATGTTGTTGCCGTCAAGGTCTTCGAAGTAGAAGTCGCCCAGGCCGGCACCTGCCATCTGAGGATATTTTTCAAGGTCTTCGTGGGTGCGGTTGATGCCCTTGACCTGATAGATGAGGGTGGCTCCCATAGGGTGACCGGTACGGTTCATATACTGGTGCTTCTCGTCGTAAGGAGTCTCATCCATATATTCGATGACGTTCTTGGCGTACATAATGTTGCCCGCCACGCGGTAGCGGAGGTCGCCGGAGAGGAGCTTGTTCTCGTGGGTGAGCTGGAGCTCCACACCCTTGTTGGACACTATACCGATGTTCTCGTCGGGCAGGTTGCCGGTGAGACCGGTGTAGTACGGCACGGAAGCGTTGCGGGTGCAAAGAATGTTGCTGCGGCGGGTGTGGAAGAATTCCAGCTCCCATCCCAGCAGGCCGTGATGGATGTTACCGTCCAGACCGACGTTCCAGGTACGGGCGACCTCCCAGGTGATGTTGGCGTTGGGCACGCCGTCGGGAAGGATGAAGTTGACTTCCTTCTGGTCGTACAGCGCCCTGTAGGAGGTGCTGGTGGAATAAGCGTAGGTGGCCAGATACTGGAATGCATCTACCTGGTCGTTACCCTGCTCGCCGTAAGAGGCGCGGAGCTTGAGGTTGGTGAGCCAGGGAGCGTTGTTCTTGATAAACGGCTCCTCGGACAGACGCCAGCCCACTGATACGCCGGGGAACACGCCCCAGCGCTTGTCGGCAGGGAAGTTTTCACTACCGTCCCAGCGCACGAGGGCCTGGATCATATACTTGCTCTTGTAGTCGTAGCCGGCACGCGCGAAGAATGAACGGCGTGCGGTCTCGGCCGCGTAACCGCCGATCTTGTAGAACGACTTGTCGGCGTTACCGGCGAAGAACTCGTCGAGGATGTCGGAGTCGTACTTCTCGATGTTGGCGTTGAAACGGTCGCGGCGGAACTGGCTTTGCTCCATACCCGCGAGGGCTGTCACGTGGTGGTCACCGAAAGAGTGGTCGTAGTTGATGTTGGCGTTCACGGTGAGAGTGTGGTAGTTGTTCTGGCTCTCGCTCAGGGTAGGGGTGGTAAACTGTCCGCTGTCCCTCAGACGGTAGGTTTCCGTAATCTCGTCGAAGGAGTAGCAGGGCCAGTTCTTGGACCAGTTCTTATTGAAGTTGTTGTGAACGTCGTATGCGAGCACTGCGTTGATCGACAGGCCTTTGGTAATGGCGTGCAGGTCGTAGTTGCCGCGGAAGGTGGTGTTGATGGTGTTGTAGGTGGTGCGGTCGTAACCGGTAAGGTCCTGAACCAGGGCCGCGGGGTTGGAGCCGCTGCGGATGTATCCGTTGGGATAGTAAGGTGCGCTGGAAGCGTAACGGCGGGTGGTAATGTAGAAGATACCGTAGTTGTCCGAAGGATATGCCGAGTAGTTCTTGTGCTGCTGGCGCACGTTCAGGTCAACTCCGAGTTTGAAGTCGTTGGTGACCTGGATATCGACGTTGGAGCGGACGTTGTACTGGTTGTAGTTGGTGGCCGACTTGTAGTAGATACCGTCCTGGTACTGACCGTTGAACTGCACGAAGTAGCTCACCTTGCCGGCGCCGCCCTGCAGGCTCACGCCGTATTTGTGCTGCGAGGAGAAGGGCTTGATGATGGCCTTGAACCAGTCGGTGTTGGGGTAGTTGATCAGGTCGTCACCGTCGATGTAGTGCTGGATCTGCTCCTCCGTGTAGATGGGGGAAGCGCCGGTGATGGCGCGGGCGGCGTTGTAGGCCCGTGCGAACTCCACTGCGTCCGCCATCTTGAGCAGGCGGGTGGGCGACTGCATACCATAGTCGTAAGTGAAGGTCACGGTGGGGGTGCCGTCGGTACGGCCGCGCTTGGTGGTAACGAGTATGACACCGTTGGCGGAACGTGCACCGTAGATGGCCGCCGATGCATCCTTCAGCACGTTGATGCTCTCGATTTCTTCACCGGTGAGGCGGGAGAACTCGTCTCCACGGCCAGGCACACCGTCGATGATGATGAGCGGGGAGTTGTTGCCCAGAGTACTGCGGCCGCGGATGTACATAACGGCATCGTCACGGCCAGGCTCACCCGAACGGTTGTTGACGATAACACCGGACATACGTCCTGCAAGACCCTGGGAGAGGTTCACCGAAGAATTCTTGACCAGTTCCGCACCGGTGGTGGAGGTCACGGAACCGGTAAGGGTGATCTTGGACTGGGTACCGTAACCGATGGCCACGGCCTCCTCGAGGAGCATCTTGTCCTCGTTGAGAGCAAAGTCCACAGTGCTCTGGCCGGTGAATTTGATGGATTGCTCCTCGTAGCCAAGGAGACTGGCGGTTAGAGTTGCGCCATTTGCAACGCCCGAAATGGAATAGTTGCCGGAAGCATCCGTCATAGCGCCGTTCTGGGTGCCCTTGACAAGCACCATAGCTCCGATCAGCGGTTCGCCGTTGGCGTCTTTAACCGAGCCCTGCACACGGACGCGGTTCTGCGCCACCGAGGGTAATGTGGTCAAAATCAACGCAGATAGGAGCATCAAGAAGGTTTTTAGTTTCTTCATATGCTTTTGGATATTAGTTTCCAGTTCTCAAATATAATATTTTTTGATAAAATTTACTATGTTTACACCCATAATTATATTTGCCTGTCCGGGGGGGGCCGCGGCGCTCTCAGCGACGCATCTCCGGCGTGTGCAAGACCCGGCTCCCGTCCGTAAGGGCCAAGGTCGCCGGGGACTATGTACCAAGGCAAAAGACATAAAGGATATGAATAAGACATTATACTTTGCGGGAGGGTGCTTCTGGGGAACGGAGCATTTCTTCAAAGGAATCGACGGAGTGAGCCAAACTACTCCCGGCTACGCCAACGGAAGCCTCGACAATCCAAGTTACGAACAAGTCTATACCGACTCCACCGGCCACGCCGAGACGGTAAAAGTGGTGTACGATCCCGCCAGGGTGAGCACAGCCAAGCTGGTGAAGCTGTTTTTTGCCAGCATCGATCCCCTGTCGCTCAACCGCCAGGGACACGACGTGGGCACCCGCTACCGTACGGGAGTCTTTTACACCGACCCCTCAGACCTGCCCGCAATACGGAGCGAATTCGAAGCCGCGAGCCTGCGCCTCGGGGCCGATCCGGTCACCGAACTGCTGCCCCTGAAGAGCTTCTGGGGCGCCGAAGAGAGGCATTGCGACTATCTCGACAAAAATCCGGACGGATACTGCCACCTGCCCCTGAAGGCGTTCAAGTACCTGCGCCTCTACCAGTATGCCGAACTTATGCTCGGCGACGAACAAGACTCCATGGCACGCCAGG
>JAGCCX010000075.1 GCA_017651465.1 Bacteroidales bacterium | reverse complement strand
GTTAAGCGCAAGGACTTCGGCATCGTCACCGTCGCCAACGGCAGCGGCCTCATAGAGGCATTCAAGACGCTGGGAGCCGACTACGTGGTGGAAGGCGGCCAGACAATGAACCCCTCCGTAGCCGACTTTATTGCTGCGTTCGACGCGGTAAAAGCCCGTAACATTTTTGTTTTCCCCAATAATTCCAACATAGTTATGACCGCACGGCAGGCGGCTGAGATTTATGCCGATGCGCACGTGCTGGTCATCCCCACCAAAGACCTGGGAGCCGGATATGGAGCCATTGCGTCGATGGATACTTCGGCAGGTGACCCCGAGGCCATTGCCGGGTGCGCCTCCGAAATTGCTTCGTCAGTGATCTGCGGACTCGTCTCCCCTGCCAGCCGCGACACCTTCAAGGACGGTATGGAAGTTCACAAGGGAGGTTACATAGGATTCTGCTCAGGCGAGGTGCTGAGCAGCGGAAGCGACCGCACCTCCACCGCCCTTTCTCTCCTGGACAGCCTTGAGGCGGCCGGGCACGACGTGGTAATCGTATTCAGCGGGGCCGATGTGCCTGAAGAAGAATCACGCTCTTTCAGCAAGGCCCTTACCGCAGCCTATCCCACAACCGAGATTATTTTTAACAACGGCGGACAAGCCGTATATGACTACACGTTTATCTTATGCTAAGACTATTTACTGACACCGATTGCGACGTGACTCCCGCAATTGCCCGGGAGTACGGCTACGAACTCATTTCAATGCCTTATACGGTTGACGGCAAGCTCTATCATCCTTATGTTTCAGAGCCCGACTTCGACCACAAGACTTTTTACGATATGCTGCGCGCAGGTACTCTTCCTACCACCAGCGCCATCAGCGAGGCAGTTTACCTGAGCTATTTCGAGCCCGTTTTTGCAGCCGGTGACGACATTCTCTACGTCCACTTCTCCTCAGGCCTTTCCAATACCTTCGAGAGTATGAGGATGGCGCTCAAAACGCTTAAGGAAAAGTATCCCGAGCGTAAATTCTGGAGCGTTGACACTCTGGGCATCTCGGCGCAGTCGCTCAATATGGCCCTCGAAATCGGCGATCTTTACAAGGCCGGCAAAACGGCAGAAGAAATAGTGGAATGGGCAAAGATCGAGGTTCCCAAGTTCCCTCTGTACTTCATTGCCGACGACCTTAAGTTCTTCCGCCGCAGCGGCAGGGTGAGCGGCCTGGCTGCCACAATGGGCTCGTTTATAGGCATACGGCCCGTGATTTACGTCGATGATAACGGCAAGATGATATCAATAGGCAAGGAAGTCGGCCGTAACAAGGCCATCGACAGGCTCGTCCAATACGTTGAGGAACTGGGCGAAGACGTCAAGGGCCACCGCGTGACCATAGGCCACGCCGACTGCCAGGAACTGGTGGACATACTGGTCGCCAAACTCCGCGAGAAATTCGGCGACGACCTTAAAATCGTCATCAGCCTCGTCAATCCCACCATCGGAAGCCACTGCGGCCCTAACGGGCTCGGCGTGTGCTTCCACGCTAAACACCGTTAAGATATGCTCGAAGTCAGAGAAGTCAAAACCTGCAAGGAGCGCCGGGATTTCGTCAATTTCCCGCTGAAGCTCTATAAAGGTGTCCCCTGGTTCTGTCCCCCGCTGTACTCCGATGAAATGGCCATCTTCGGCAGCAAGAACATCTACAACGATACCTGCGACACCGTCTATTACAGCGCGTACAGGGACGGCAAGATGGTGGGACGCATATCCGGGATCATACAGCGTGCGGCCAACGAAAAGAACAACGAAAAGAGAGTTCGCTTCGGCCGTTTTGATTCCATCGACGACCAGGAAGTGGCCGACGCCCTTTTCAAGGCTGTGGAGTCCTGGGCTGTAGAGAGAGGGATGGACACCGCCCACGGCCCGCTCGGCTTCTCCGATTTGGAAAGGGAGGGACTGCTGATCGATGGATTCGAAGAGTATTCCACCTTCGAAGAGCAGTATAATTATCCTTATTACCAGAGACTTATCGAGGCTAACGGCTATACCAAGGAGGTTGACTGGAACGAAAGCAAACTTACGGTGCCCGATAATTACGACGGCAACATCGAAAAACTGGGCGAGTTTGTGATGAAGCGCTACAAGCTTCATATGGGCCCTGCCAGGAATGTGCAGGACTTCATCGACCGCTATGCCGACGGGCTGTTCGACCTCATCGACAAGTCGTACGAAAAGCTGTACGGTACCGTCCCCTTCACCGATGCAATGAAGAAGCAGATGATAGACGGTTTCAAGTTCATCGTCGATCTACGCTACGTGGCGGTCATACTCGACGAGAACGACAAGATGGTGAGCTTCGGAATATGTTTTCCCAGCATTATCGGCGCCCTGAGACCTTCCGACGGACATATCACCCCGGGAATGCTGTTCCGTTTCCTGAAAGCGAAACGCAAACCGCGCGTCATCGACCTTGGTCTTGTGGGAGTTGACCCCGAGTACCTTAACAAAGGCATCAGCGCAGTATTCGCAGCAGCCCTTATGCGAATGCTCCGTGACGAAGGTATCGAATATGCCGAAACCAACTTGAATCTGGAAGACAATTACGACATACAGAACCTCTGGAAGCATTTCGGACGTACCGTGCATAAACGGCGCCGCGCTTTCATAAAGAAACTGATATGATAAAGATAGTACTTGACTGCTTCGGCGGCGACCACAGCCCGGAGGCTAACGTGGACGGTGCAATTGCCGCTCTCGGCTTGTTCGACGACCTGCATCTTATCCTCAGCGGAGACGAGACAGCATTGCGCGGGTGCCTTGAAGGCAAGAGTTACGACTCCTCCCGCATAGAATTCCTTCACGCTCCGCAGGTAATAGGTTGCAACGAGCGCCCGACCGACGTCATCCGTCTCAAGCGCGACAGCTCGATGGTCAAGGCCATCCGTCTCCTGCGTGACGACGATTCTGTGGCAGCGATGGTGAGTACCGGTTCCACCGGAGCGCTGGTTGCAGGCGCCCTTACCCGGATAGGCCGCCTGAGGGGCATAATACGCCCGGCGTTCTGTCCAATCCTTCCCACTATGGACGGAGGTCTGGTAGGCGTATGCGACAGCGGTGCCAACGTCGAAGTGACTCCCGAGCACTTGCGCCAGTTCGCCATAATGGCATCCCTCTATATGGAAAACGTATATGGCGTCAGCAAGCCCCGTGTGGCACTGCTCAACGTAGGCAAGGAATCCGAGAAGGGAGACGAACTGCGCCAGATTGCGTATAAACTGCTCACCGAGACCGAAGAGATCAATTTCGTCGGCAATATGGAGAGCCGTGACCTCCTGAGCGGTAAATACGATGTGGTGGTAGCCGACGGCTTCAGCGGCAATGTGCTGGTAAAGACCACGGAAGGCACAGCCCTCGAACTGCTTGGGAAACTTAAGGGCGAGATTTACTCCAAATTCATCTACAAGGTTGGAGGAGCGCTGATGGCGCCTATGTTCCGCCGGCTCAAAGACTTTATGAACTATCAAAACTATGGAGGAAGCGTGCTTCTGGGCACCTCCAAAGTAGTTGTCAAGGGGCACGGCAGCAGCAAGGCCACGGCCGTATGCAAATGCATAGAGCAGGCCTACAAAATGCAGCTGAGCGACCTTGGAGGCAAGATTGAGGATGTAATCTGCCGTTACGACCATTACGAACTTTAATTCCCGACAATATGTTTGAAGAAGTAAAAGCAATCCTTGCAAAGCAGCTCAGGCGGGATCCTGAGTCCATTACCCTCGAGTCCGACATCAAGAAAGATCTCGGAGCCGACTCGCTCGACATCCTTCAGCTCCTGATGAGGGTTGAAGACGATTACGGCATCGTCATCCCCGACCAGGAACTGGCCGGTTTCAGGACAGTTGCCGATGTAGTGAATTTTCTGGACAAACAAAAGCAATAACAAAATGGAAAAGATCCATCTCCACGACAAGACATTCCGCAAATTCATCTTCCACTCCCGCATCCAGGAGGCGATAGATGAAGTGGCCGAAAAGATCAACGAGGACTTCGAAGGTTGCGAAGACGTCCCCGTGATGATCTGCACCCTTAACGGAGCGCTTCCTTTTACCGGCGAGCTGTATATGCGCTTGAAGTTCAATTGTGAACTCGGCAGCGTAAAACTCAGCTCTTATCGCGGCACCGAGACCACCGGGACGGTGCTTACGGTGCAGGGGCTCTCGGAGGATGTCAGGGGCAAGCGGGTGATAGCCTGCGAAGACATCGTTGACACTGGCAATACCATCCTGGCGCTCAGGGAGTTGCTGCTTGCCAACGGAGCTACCGAGGTGCGCATCTGCACTATGCTTCTCAAGCCCGACGTTTACGACAAGGACGTCAAACTTGATTACGTAGGTATGGAAATACCCAACGACTTCATCGTCGGCTTCGGCCTCGATTACAACGGGCTCGGCCGTAATTACAAAGACATATACGTTCTGGACCAATGAAATACTATATCCTCTTCGGCCCTCCCGGTGCCGGCAAAGGCACTCACGCAGGTGCCATAGCACAGAAATACAATCTCAAGCACATCTCCACCGGCGAGCTGCTCAGGGCGGAAATCGCTGCCGGTACTCCTTTGGGAATTCAAGCCAAAGACCTTATCGCAGCAGGCAGCCTGGTACCCGACGAAGTAGTGGAAGGTATGATAGAGAATGCTTTCAACTCAATCAAGGAAGTGGACGGATTCCTGTTGGACGGATTCCCCCGCACTCTTGCTCAGGCCGAGGCTTTGGATAAGATTCTTGCCGCCCGCGGCGAGAAGGTGAACGGCGTGATCTCGATAATGATTCCCGACTCGCTGGTCTATGAGCGTATCGCAGGCAGAGCCAAGATCGAGGGCAGGGCCGATGATGCCTCTCCAGAAGTCATCGCCCACCGGATTCAGACTTATCATTCCCAGACCGAGCCTCTCAAGGAGTATTACCGGGCTGCAGGCAACTATTATGAGGTTGCCGGCTATCCCGGGACTATCGAGGAGAACCGCAATCGCGTACTGGCACTGGTGGAGACCATCTGCTAATCAATGGCCCGGGCTAAGGATGACATAGCGGCTCTGAGCCGGAAACTAATAGAGGACGCCCGTGCAGGGGTGTTCCAGCCTCTGTATGTACTTATGGGGGACGAGCCGTACTACCCCGATCTGGTATGCCAGGCCATCATCGACAACTGCGTCGACGAGTTCGGCAAGGATTTCAACGAAACTATTTGCTACGGAGCCGACGTGACGGCCGAACAAGTGGTTACGGCCGCCCGCCGCTACCCTATGATGTCCGACCGGCAGCTGGTTGTCGTCAAAGAGGCCCAGCTGATGAAATCGCTCGAAGACATTGCGGTCTATTGCAATGAGCCTCTCGATTCCACCGTGCTGGTGCTCCTGCTCCACAAGGCTTCGCTCGATAAGCGCAAGGCCCTGTACAAGGGAGCGCAGAAAATCGGCGTGGTGCTGGAGAGTCCCGCCCTGCGCGATTACCAGATGCCCGGGTGGATCAGCCAGTACTATGCCGACCGCGGTCTGGCCATAGCGCCGGAGGCTGCCGCGCTGCTGGCCGAGTCGGTGGGAACCGAACTCTCCACCATTGTTGTGGAGACCGACAAATTGCTCAAGAACCTGCCGGAAGGAGCTACTTCTGTATCTGTAGCAGATATTGAGAAGAACGTTGGTATCTCTCGGCAGTTCAGCATATTCGAATTAACAAAGGAATTGTCTTTCCGCAACGCCTCCAAGGCTTTGACCATAGCGGCGCACCTTGGCAACGCTGCCCGTTTTGCTATGCCGCAGGCGGTCAGTGCGCTCTATATGCATTTCTATCGCATACTTAAATACGGCGCCCTGCTTTCCCGCCCCGGCGCTGTTTCTCCGGAAGACAAGGCGGCAGCCCTGGCGGGGGTCAATCCCTATTTCTACAAGGAATATGACACGGCAGTACGCAACTATCCCCTGCCCAAGGCTATAGCGGTTGTCTCGCTCCTTTGTGAATACGACTACCTTGGTAAAGGCGGTGACGGTCTTGCAGCCACTCCCGCCGAACTGCTCACCGAACTGGTAGCCAAAATCCTTAATACATAATGTTTTACCCCGCCCGAGGGCGGAGGTTTGAAGGTAATCGCTTCACAAAAATAGGGCTCCGCCACCGGTGCTCCGGAGCGTATTCTAAGACTTTTCCAAACATTTTATCAACTATTTTCACGGCATCGCCGCCGCAATATACGACGTGCGACGGCTACAGTACGGGCGCTACGGGGAGCTCGCCTTAAGGGCTCTCCTCGCGCCCGACTGTTGC
>JAGCCX010000074.1 GCA_017651465.1 Bacteroidales bacterium | reverse complement strand
GCAGCTAAGGTCGAAAATCGAAGAAGGCTCCCCCGACTGCACCGCGGCATAGATATTAATCCAGCCGAAGAGCATCAGGGCAAGGTACACCACGATGAGCCTCCAGTCCACCGTTTTCTTCAATCCTCTGTCTAGTGCGTCCTCGTGCATTATCGAATCAGTCTGGTAGTCATAACCCTCCGCTCCATATCAAGACGGCTGTCGGAAATCTCGCCCCGGAGGTACTTCTCCACCAGCAGCGAGGCGATGGGGCAGGCCCAGCTGGCGCCGAAACCGGCGTTCTCGATGTAGGCCGCCACAGCTATCTTGGGATTGTCCTTGGGAGCGAAGCATATAAAAACGGAATTGTCTTTTCCGTGCGGATTCTGAGCCGTTCCCGTCTTGCCGCAAATATCCAGTCCCGCCACGTGCGCCACGTTGGCAGTACCGCCCTCGCCAAGGGCGTTGACTGCCTTCCACATACCTCCGACCACCTTGGGGAACTGCAGCGTATCCACCATTGTGTATTGCTTCTGGTAGTAAATGGGATCTATCTCCACGCCTTCGGATGCCTTGACCACGTGGGGAATGTAGTAGTAGCCGCGGTTGGCCATAATTGCGGCCAGATTGGCAATCTGAAGGGGTGTGGTGAGGATTTCTCCCTGGCCGATGGAGAGCGACACTATGGTGGGGAAGCGCCAGTGGCCCTTGCGGTAGTAGCGGTTGTAGAAGTCGGCCGAGGGGATGTTGCCGCTCAGCTCCGAGGGGAAATCGCTCCCCAGCTTGCGTCCGAAGCCGAAGCTCATCACCATCTCCCTCCAGTGCCGGTAAGCATCTTCGGTAGTATGGTACTCGGGATTCTCGAGGATGGACTTGAAGACGTAGCAGAAATAGCCGTTGCACGACATCATCACCGCATCTTCGAGGTTCAGGGGCGAGCGGTGCGTATGGCAGCCCAGCTTGCGTCCGCTGGAGGTATAAACGTAGCCGTTGTAGCAGGGATACTGCATCCAGGGTTGCAGCACTCCCTCCTCGAGTCCGATGAGTCCGTTGACCAGCTTGAACACCGAGCCCGGGGGATAGGATGCCGACACGGCGCGGTTGTACAGGGGCTTGTTCTTGTCTTGCGAGAGCTTGCCGTAGTGGCGCCCGAAGTCGGCGAGCACCTCAACGTCTATTCCGGGGCTCGACACCATCGCCAGAATCTCTCCCGTAGAAGGCTCTATGGCCACCAGACTGCCTTTCTTGCCCTTCATCAGCTGCTGGCCGTATTGCTGCAGGTACGCGTCGATGGTGGTGGTTATATCCTTGCCCGGAACAGCCTGCACGTCATAATCGCCGTCGTGGTAGGAGTCTTTCTGGCGGCCGCGGGAGTCACGCCGGTAGATGTGCCAGCCCTTGCTGCCTCGAAGTTCCGCCTCGCGCGCCGCCTCCAGCCCCGTACGGCCGTAGTAGTCGCCCGCTTTGTAGTCGGGATGCTCCTCCAGGAACTCCGGACTCACCTCGGAGATATACCCCAGCAGGTTGCCGCCCGCATTGAAAGGATACTCCCGGAGGCTGCGCACCTGAGCCTTGAAGCCCGGAAACAGGAACTGCTCTTCGGCAAAGCGCATATAGGTCTCGGAGCTCACCATCTTGAGGAAAGTCAAGGTCTGCCAGCCTATCTTGGAGCGGTAAGTATGATAATACGCCATCCGCTCCCGCACAAAGTCGGCGGTAGTGTCAAGCGCCTCGGCGAGCGCCAGGGTATCGAACTCCCGAACCTCCCTCGGAGTGACCAGTATCTCGTAGCATATCTTGTTGCCCACCAGCAACTTGCCGTTACGGTCGTAGATAACTCCCCGGGGCGGGTAGATCATCTCGCGGGTGAGCGAGTTGTTGTCGGCGTCCGTTTTATAGCTCTCGTTGATGATCTGCACATAGAAGAGGCGCCCCAGAAGTATGAGGAGCACCACGGCCAGGCCGATGAGCAGTTTGGTGGAGCGGTTGTTGTTTTCCATTCTTTACGGCCTGAACTGACGGACTACAAACACGCACACAGGGGTGCTAACAAGAGTCGAAAGCGCAAAACGCAGGGCCGCAGGCCAGAATGATACGGTTCCCGCCGAATCGACCAGCACGTACACCACAAAGAACACGGAACACAGTATGAGGCAGGTGAGAACCATTTTGGGAACGCCCAGGCGCTGTACCGAGAGCTCGTCGCCGCGCGAAGTGAGCTCGTCGCCGAACACCCCGGCAATAACGGCGCTCCTCACCAGCCCGACGGGCACAAGCGCAAGCGAACTCATCCCCAGCATACCGGTCGAGAAGAAATCGACCGCCAGGCCCAGGGCGAACGAAAGCAGCATAGCCACAATAGGACGGGTGTCCACCGGGAGCACCAGGATGAGGGCCGGCAGCACCGAAATGAGCACATAGCGCGACAGGGGGAAGAAATTGTCCAGCAGCACCTGGACAACCACCATTATCAGGAAGACCAATATGTAACGGTAGCTTTTCATTCCTCCATCTTTTCAATGATCTGACGGTCGGGATTCTCCGCTATGATGACATAGCGCAGCGACGAGAAGTCCACGAAGAGCTTCACGTCCACCACGTTGACGGCCCCGTCTATGAGGCGGGAGCCGGTGGTGATGCCGATTGGAATGTCGGGCGGATACACCGCCGAGATGCCGCTGGTGCGGACCGTATCCCCTTCGGCTACTGTAAGATGCAGGGGGATGTCCTTGAGTATGGCCCGGTCGAAGCCGTGTCCGTCCCAGCTGAGCGGCGCCACCAGTCCCTCGCGGCCGATCCGGGCGCTCACGCTCACCTTGTCGTTGAGCAGCGACAGTCCATAGGAGTAGCGGCGGTCGACGGCATAGATCATACCCACCACTCCGTTGGGCGTGATGATGGCGCTCTGGGGCTTGACTCCGTGCTCGCTGCCCTTGTCGAGAATGATGTAGTTGTGGCGCGAGTTGGTGCCCATTGCGGTAATCTCCGCGGGTATGTAGTTGAAGCGCGAAGGGAGCGAGGACGAGTCGAGGCGCGCCATTGCGTGCATAGTCTTCTCG
>JAGCCX010000073.1 GCA_017651465.1 Bacteroidales bacterium | reverse complement strand
TGGGGGTAGAGCTGGAAACAGCCCCGCTGGCCATCGACGCGTTGGTGTTCATCGTCAATCCCAAGAACCCCGTCAAGAACTTGACATCTGACCAGGTACGGAAGATCTATACCGGTGAAATTACCAACTGGAAGGAGGTCGGTGGCGTCGACCACGCCATAACCCCGTATATCCGTAATGCCGATTCCGGCAGTCAGGAGAAGATGGAGACCCTGGTTATGGACGGACTGAAAATGATAGAGGGGACCGAAGGGACATATATGTTCGAGATTATCGGCTCACAGATGGCGTCTCCCTACCTGCAACTTGAGGTCGATGAATATGGCATAGGCTACACGCCCTTCTTTTATTGCACGGCGATGGTCCGGGATCTGATGCGGGTTGACATTCTCTCCATTGACGGAGTGATGCCCGGCAAGGAAACGCTGAGAAACAACAAATACCCGTTTGTGTCAAGCATTTACGCAGCAGTCCGCAAGACGGAAAAACACGAGAGTATGGCGTACAAACTCTATCAGTTTCTCTTCACCAAGAAAGGCGCGGATATGATTGACGAGAGCGGGTATATAGCGATAAGGTGACGCAAGCCCTATCTGATAAAATTCATAGCCGCCCTTGGCTCGTCGGTCCGCCCCGGCGCAGGTTTACCTCCGGTAGCTTTGAGAAGCCAAGCCATATTGTTGGCCAAAGTGCGCATAGTTTGCAAGCCTTCAGTGTCCAGTGATGCCTGACCGGCTGCGGCTCCATATACGATATTCCAATATTGCGAAGTGACTATGGGCATATTCATCATCTGGAAGGGCATATTAAGCGTCTCGAAGGATGCTGTGGCTCCTCCTCTGCGACAGACGGCTACAGCTGCCGCAGGTTTGCCGGATATGCTTGCACCGTTTGAGTAAAACGCTCTTTGTATAATGCTTAAGAGAGCGCCGTTTGGCTGGCCGTAATAGACGGGGGAGCCTACTATCAGAGCATCGGCCTCTGCGAACTTCTCGCTTATGCGGTTGCAGATATCATCGTCAAAGACGCATTTCCCGGGGGTCTGTGAGCATTTCCCGCACGCACTGCATCCACGGATGGCTTTGTTTCCGATCCACACAATCTCGCTGTCGATTCCGTTCTTTTCAAGCTGTTTTGCTATCTCGCCCAGGGCGATAGACGTATTGCCCTTCTGGCGCGGGCTGCCGTTAATCATCAGTACCTTCATCGTCTTACTTATTTTGTTGTTTGCCAATGCTTCTGCTCCAGAGGCTGAAAGCAACACCCCGCCTGCAGCCAGTGCCGATTTTTCCAAGAAATCTCTACGGTCCATAGATAATGTTTTAATCGGTGCTAAGTTAGCATTTTTTTGTAAATTTGCTTCGGTAATAATGAGTTATGACTGAAGATAATAAAAACAAAACAAGGATTGCACGTCGCGGAGACTGGAAAACGAAGCCTATGCCTGAGCAGCGTGAGTCTTTCGTGCTTTACAGGTCTTTTACCGACAGGGAAATGTTTGCCCTGCGTCTTGGCAATGTCCCACAGGCTATGGAGGACAAGTGGTTCTGGTATATGGAGGGATCAACCCTTTGGGCGCACCGAAGCTGGACGGGACATTGTATTTACCGGATTGATTTTAAGGATGATAATAATCACATCGTGAAGGTGAACCGCGATCCGGAACAGTACCGCTGTACCAGTATCCAGGAAGACATCGATTCTTTGAACAGGCTGTTAGACTGGTGGACCCAGACTCCGTATGATCACTATAATGAGTGGCTCTCGGAAACGCAAGACGCTCTGGATAAAGCAGGTAAGGTATAGCGCACAGGATAAAGACGAGATGGAAGATTTTATTCTCAGAGAGATTGACCGTCTGGGCGAGATGCTGCTGATGATTGCCCGGAAATTAGGTTTGCTGGACATCAATGCGCCGGATTACTCCTTGAATGACGTTAAAGAAGAATTCGACAAAGCGGGTATGCCTTTAGATCTTGAAAAGGTACTGATGCAAGAGAATCCTGTCTGGTATTTGGTCCAGAGCGAGGGACTGTCAGACCACGCCTTAGAGTCTTTCATCGATATACTCTTTCATTCGGATTTGGAAGAAAATATGAAGACCGCAATTCTCAATGATGCCCTCGCGTATTTAGACGGTAAAGGGTATTATTCCTTCAGGCTCCATTCGTTAGGCAATAATTAACTCCTGACTCATTAGGTATGAATAGAAATCTATTTGCTATTCTTATTTCCGTCAGCCTCCTCTTCGCGTGTGAAAAGTCTCCGCAGGAAACGCTTGTCCCGGTTTCTTCGGTCACTCTCAACAAAGCTGAGATCACGTTGGTAGAAGGAGAGGAAGAAACACTCGCTGCCACGGTCAAACCGGATAACTCCAAGGACAAAAGCGTAGTCTGGGAATCTTCGGATGAAAAGGTTGCGTCCGTAAGCAATGAAGGGAAAGTTACTGCCATCCTGGAGGGCTCGGCAACCATTACAGCTAATTCAGGAACAGTCTCCGCCACCTGTCAGGTAAAGGTGAATGCGAAGCAGTTGGAAATACTGGGGTTGGAGACGCTGCAGTCCACTACGTTCAGGGTGGATGAACCGGTGGATTTGGTTCAGAGATTGACGGTAGCTCGTGGCGGTACCATGGCTTAAGGAGTTACCTCTTTGGGATGAAAGGTGTTTTTACCAGGTTTTGTTTTAAATTGCTGCCGGCTCTGTTCCTGGCAGTGCTTGTTTGCGCCTGCAACAAAGAGCCGCAGCCTTCTTCGTCGGAACGTTATACCGGCGATAGCTACGGAGAGCTCCACAGTCCGCTGGTGAAGGATGAGGATACTAAACAACACCTGACGCGGTGGTCCTGCATCTACTTCGGTTCTTATCCCACAAACGAAGTGGTGAAGGGCCCTTTCGACGCCGTGGACGGGTATGCCGTTGCGGCTGGAGATGTCATCACCGACGCCGCTCTTTATACGAAACTGGAACAAGCCGATTGGGACGGAAACGATGATGCGGTCATCAATGGCAAGCGCTATCACCGAATAAACGGCGCCGGAGCCGTAACCGCCTCCGGGGACCATAAGCAGCACTATCTTTGGACTGACCTTTCTGCCTGGCACTATTATGCCTACGCCCCCATCAAATGGCGGGTGCTGAACATCAAAGGGGCCACAGCACTGCTGCTGGCCGACCGGATGATGGACAACTGCCCCTTTCACAGCAGTCCCGAGGACGTCACCTGGAGCGAGTCCCTTCTTCGTCAGTGGCTCAACTCCACATTCCTTGACAGGGCCTTTTCACCGGCGGAAAAGATGTCGATAGTGGAGGCATCCGTGGAGAACGCCGATAATTTCTACTTCGGCACCACCTGCGGGCCAGACACACGGGACCGGGTTTTCATCCTTTCCGAGGCCGAGGCCTTTGCATCGGAGAAAGCTGTGGATTATGGCTTCTATCCCGGGGATGGCTTCGAAGATCCCGCCCGCCAATTCCGCTCAACTCTTTACGCCAAGTGCCGTGGCTCCTGGTGGTCGCCCAAAGAAACGTCCCTGGGCGGATCGTTCTGGTTCCTGAGGACCAGTGGATATACCAAAGCGAACGCCGTTTACGTGGGCGCAGGAGGGGATATCTATAACCGCGGTATGATGAACATCTGCAACGATGCGGCGGTTCTTCCTGCCATCTATCTTGACCTGGGCAGTGCAGACTACCAAATAGCTCCTGAAGTATCATCGGCCTTATGAGAAGCAGACTCTTAAATAACTTGTTGCTCTCCGGAGTCATTATCTTGGCGCTGATTTCGTGCTCCAAAGAGCCTCTGCCGGAGGGACATTATACCGGAGACCGCTTCGGTCAGCTCAACAGTCCGTGGGTCAAGGATGAAGATTCTTTCGGGCACGAGACGCTCTGGGACTGCCTCTTGTTCGGCGAATATCCTACTAGCGAGGTTGTCGGCGGGGCATTCGGCGCCGTTGACGCATATGCTTTGGCAGATGGCGACGTAATCGAGGACGCATCCCTTTATTCCCAGCTGGAGAAAGCATCCTGGGACGAGAATGACGACACGGTAATCGGGAACAAACGCTTCCATCGCCTTGGCCGGGAGAGTGCCATATCCGCTTCCGAGAACCGCGAGCAGCATTATCGCTGGACGGACCTCTCGGCCTGGCATTACTTTGCCTATGCCCCTATCAAATGGCGGGTGCTGAAAATCACCGGTTCGAAAGCGCTACTCCTTACGGACCGTATGCCGGATACCCATCCGTTTCACAAAGCGGATGAAGATGCAGACTGGAGCCGGAGCGACCTTAGGCGATGGCTCAACGGCGATTTTTTGATGCGAGCATTCAATGACAGTGAGCGCGAGGCCATTCTTGAAACCGGCCTTGAAAACGCCCCCAACGGTTACTTCGGCATACCCAGCGGCCCGGATACGAGGGACTATGTGTTCATACTCTCCGGCAAAGAAGTTTTCGATTCCCGGTTGGCGGCCGACTATGGTTTTTATCCCGGAAGCGGCATCGACGACCCTGCACGGCGCTTTCGCTCAACACTTTATGCCAAATGCAGGGGAGCCTGGTGGTCGCCTGTCAAGGGCTATCGCGGCAACTCTTTCTGGCTGATGCGCACCAACGGCTACACGCCCGGCACAATAACCTATATCTGCGATTTTGGATATATCTACAACCAAGGAACGTCGGTATCCTGTGACGACGCGGCCCTCTTGCCCGCCATCACCGTCGACCTGAGCCGGGCTCAGTACTCCGTCGCTTCTCCTGTAAATTCAAACGACATTATTCAACGCTAAACGAGTTCGTAGCGGCTGAAGGCTCAAAGAAATAGCTTGGCAATATGGGCACAGGCCTCTGCATCGGCGAGGGCGTGGTGGTGGTTCGTGAGGTCATAGCCGCAAGCGGCGGCCACTGTCTGGAGCTGGTGGTTAGGGAGCCGCCGGCCATAGTATCGCCTGGAGGCGGACAAGGTGTCGTAAAACACATAGTCGGGATAGTCCATCTGGTACACTCGGAATACCGCCCTGAGGCAGCCTTCGTCGAAGGGGCTGTTGTGGGCAACCAACGGTAATCCCTCAATCAGGGGAGCGACTTTCTCCCACACACGGGGGAATACGGGCGCCTCATCGGTATCCTCGGGGCCGAGCCCGTGGACCTGCCGGCAGAACCATTGGTAGTACTCAGGTTCGGGATGGATCAGGCTATAGAACCTCTCCACGATTTCTCCGTCCCGCACGACAACGATTCCTACGCTGCAGACGCTGCTGGGGCACTCGTTGGCCGTCTCGAAATCTATCGCCGCAAAGTCTCTCATAATCCGTAGTTTTTATACATCTGAGCGATGTCTTTTTTGATCTCATTCCTTAAGTCCTCCGGCTCCAGGACCTCCATATCCGCCCCGTGGCTGAGTATCTCGTGGCGGAAGTCATATGTGGGGACTAGATGATACTCGAAAATGCTGTACTCCGGTGTCCGTTCGACAAGGGCCTGCGAGTCGTGAAGGGGGAGAGAGTCGATGTATTTGGCCTGACCTGCCACGACCTTGATCCTTATCCGTGATGCCTTCCTGTCTTCAAGAATTACCCCGAAATAGTTGCTGAAGAAATCAGCCGCATTGAACTTGGTCGGTTTCTTCAATGCCTCTTTCAAGGGAACGACATTTTGCATCCGCTCATCCAGGGCATAAATCCAGGGAGAATCATATCCTTCGCTCCTTGCCAGGACATACCAGCGCTGTTTGAAGAGCTTCAGGCAATAGGGATGGATGGTGAAAGTGTTAGGTTCATCGCGCCAGAAACTCTGGTAGGTAATCTCTACGGCCTTCCCGTCGCGCAAGGCGTTTACGAACACGGGGAGCCATTTCCGGCTGGAGGGAATCTTTTCGAAGAGGATCAGGCCCCGCATATCTGAACTCTCATTCAGCAGGTTGTTCAAAGAAAGAGTCTCAAGCAGCCGCTGACGGATGCCATCGCCCTCCAGATCTTCGCCATTGGCTATATAATACCCCAGTGAACGGTCGCACTTGATTTCGATACCGAAGGTGTCCAGAATGGCCTCCCGGTGGTTGTGGAAGGTGCGTTCATAGAGTTCCTCGCCGGTGTCGTTGAGATGCGACCTCTCCCAGAGCCTGCTTATCTCCTCCCTGGTTATATGTCCGTGCCGGTTGATGGTGTCAATCAGCCATACGTACCTGTTGAAATAGTTCTTTGCCATATCCTAATCGTGACGGTGCTTCTAATCAAAAGGGCCTGCGCATCCCTGCGGAGGCCCTGAGCTCTTTAACTCTTATCTATTATCTGGTTGCAAAGGTAAGGATATTTATTGCCAAAATGTGGCAGTTTGAATATTTTTTTTCATTAATCCTTTTATTAACTGGTGTGTTAATGCACCCGTGTTATTTTTGCGATGTTAAAGCAATGACAAACAAACCAAATTTTTCAAATAAAACAATGAAAGAAATTATCAGAGCGGAGTATTACACTCCAAAAACAACGGTTTACATCGTGTCTGTGTATTCAGTGATATGCGTAAGCCAAAGACCATCTGTTGAATCTTTCGAAGAAGATGATGAACTGGTATGGTAATTTGAAGGAGGAAGCAATTATGAAGATTACAAGAATTATCGTAGCAGCTGCGTTTGCTGCAACATTGTTCTCCTGCACCAAGGAGAATGTCGTTGAGACCAACAGAGTCAATCTTACTTTCGATGTAACCAATGAGCCTTCAGATTCAAAGGCAGTCCTCAATGGGAATGCTGTCGAATTCGCAGCAGGCGACCAGATCGGCGTGTGGGATGGTACGACTATGAACTGCTTTGAAACAACGGCGGGCGGAGCAACCGCGAGTTTCTCGGGTAATGCAGCATCCGCTGATTCTTACATCCTGATAAGCCCTTTCAGCGAAACAAACTATTCCGTAAACGGTTCAGTCGTTACTTACTCAATTCCTAATATCCAGGTAGCCACTCCCGGCGGCGTGGACCCCAACGCTCTTGTCAGCATGGCTAAAGTAACCGGATCAGGCGAAGTCACTCTTTCCAATTGCGTTGGTCTTTTAAAGGTTGTGGTGCCTGACGGTCTTACGGTCAAGGAGATTCACGTCGGTGGCGGAGCGACCTCGTTAGTGGGAATCTGCGGTCCTTTCACATTCAATACCAACAATCAGGCGTTGAACTATGTCGCTGCCGATAAAATGCTTACGAGCATCGCACTGGTTCCGCAGCCCGGTCAGAGCGTAATTGCTCCCGGCACATACTACATTGCCGTCCGTCCCGCTACATTTGCTGCTGGTCTCACCCTTGCCTATGTGAATGCGGATAACCAGCTTTGCAAGCGTACAACGTCAAATTCCGTTACCGTGGCACGCAATCACATCCTCCCTGTCGGTACGCTCAACACCACCAACTTCACTCCCGTTACCGGACGCTCCACGCTGCGTTATTACGAAAATGATGCTGTCCAGTTCACCGGACTCATCAAGAAACTTGCCGGCGGTACCGGTACAGCCACCACTACAGACACCAAGATCAAGAAGATTATCTTCAAGGCTCACTCTCTGCCCTACAAGAACGGTGGCACCGCCATCTCAAACACCCCCAACACTGACGTCACCATCTACGCCTGGGTTGACGGAGACACTGCCTATGTATATACAGAGGCTCCTATCATTACCCTCCACAACACCAGCGGAAACCTCTTCCGTGATTTCGCAGCGCTGGAAGAAGTTTCTTTCAACGACGTGAACACCCTTGCCAACGCAAGCTTCAGCTATATGTTCCGCAATTGCACCAAACTTAAGTCCGTCGATTTCGGCAATGCCGATTTCTCAAAAGTTACTGACTTTAGCTATATGTTTTATACTGGAACCAGTGCACTGGAATATGTTGATTTAGGTGGAACAGCGACAACAGCGGCCACAACAATGCAGGCTATGTTCAATAATAACCAAAATCTCAAATATTTGAATCTTGGCCCCAACTTTACGCTGGCTCCCGCCCACACCAATATGTTTCTGGATGCTGCAAGACAAACTTCCATTGACGCGGCTGGAGATAATGCCAAAAAGTGTCAGCTCTATGCTTCCCAGGCTTTCTACGATGATGTAAGGGCAAATGAAACTACTTTCAATGCAGCCCGATTCACACTTCACGCTCTTTAGTAGTATATAACATAACAGATAATACTCGCCTGTTTTGTAGTTTTTGCGCCCTGGCCGACTACACAGGCGAGTATTTCATAACTGAGATTTAGGGATCAAAATGAGGAAATTACGTAATAGTCTTTTGGCGCTTGCCTGCGTTGCTACATTGTTTTCCTGCACGAGGGAGGAAATTCTTGAGGCCCCCAAGGTCAGTCTTACTTTCAGTGTAGCCAAAGAGCCTTCAGATTCAAAGGCAGTCCTCAACGGGAACGCTGTCGTATTCGAAGCAGGTGACCAGATCGGCGTGTGGGACGGCTCGAGCTTGAACTGCTTTGAAACAGCGGCGGGCGGCGCTCACGCGAGTTTCTCGGGTACTGCAGCCTCCGCTTCAGAATACATCTTGATAAGCCCTTTCAACACAAACTATTCCGTAAACGGTTCAGTCGTTACTTACTCAATCCCTGAGATCCAGGTGGCCACTCCCGGCAGCGCAGACCCCAATGCCCTTGTCAGTATGGCAAAGGTGAGCGGTACATCAGACCAGGCCGTTCTTTACAACTGTGTAGGTCTTATAAAGCTTGAGGTGCCTGACGGGCTTACGGTCAAGGAGATCTATGTCGGTGGCGGAGTGGACTCGTCGGTGGGAATCTGCGGCCTTTTCACATTCAATACCAACGATCAGACCGTGAACTACGTGGATGAAGGCAGTATGTGTGCGGTCATCACACTTGTTCCGCCGGCAGGTCAGAGCGAGATCGCTCCCGGCACATACTATGTTGCCGTCCGTCCCTGGACATATAGCCAAGGTCTCACCGTTGCATATGTGAATGCGGATAACCAGCTTTGCAAGCGTACAACGACAAAAACTGCCGCCGTGGCACGCAATCACATCCTCCCTGTCGGAGCGCTCGATTCCAACTACGCACCCCAGACCGGGGCCGCAGTCCTGCGCTATGCCGGTGATGCTCCCCAGTTCACCGGCCTCATCAAGAAACTTGCCGGCGGCAGCGGTAGCGCCACTGCAGACGACAACACTATTAAGAGAATCGTCTTCAAGGCCCATACCCTCTACCCTCAGACATACAAGCAGGACGGCAATGTTGTCAGCAACGGACCTGCCAGCAGCATCCAGATCCATACCTGGATTGAAGGAGACACCGCCTATGTCTGCACAGAAGCTCCTACCATCACTCTCCATTCTGCCAGCGGCAACCTTATGAGGAACTTTGTCGCTCTCGAAGAAGTCGTGTTCAACAGCGTCGCTGCCCAGCCGGGCACCTCGCTCGAGTATGCCTTCCGCAACGACGCGGCCCTCAAAACGGTCGATTTCGGTGATTGTGATTTCTCTAATGTGGCGAATATGCAGTTTATGCTCGATAATTGTTCCAACCTTGAGGTTGCCAGGTTCGGCAAGACCGCCACTACGTCACTCCAAATGTGCAAGGCCGTGTTCAGGGGCTGTACGTGGATGAAAGAACTCAATCTTGGCCCCAATTTCACAATCACGCATCTAGCAGACAAGAGTCAGTGCAACAATATGTTCTACGAGACCGCGCTGAGCTCCAATGGGGCTGCCGGTGATGACGTCTCCAAGAAATGCCGCCTTTATATGTCACAGGAGGAGTTTGAAGCGGCCCGTTACGATCGTGGTGGCGTATGCGCCAACTCAGCTCTTGTGCCGGCCCGTTTCTGGCTCAACCCGGGCGACTCGGTCGACCCTGTCGATCCCGATCCCACTCCTTCGACAGGCCCCAAGTTCAGCATCTTCGGCGATTCGATATCGACTTATGCCGGGTATATCCAAGGCTACACGACATACTATCCTTATGGCACATTGAACGATGTAAATATGACATATTGGATGAAGCTTATCGCCAAGTTCGATGGTGCAGCCCTGGAGAAGAATATCTCATATTCAGGCTCTTGCGTTTCATATGCCGAAGAGACTTATGAGACGACAAGCGCAACCGGAAGGAGCTATCAGCTTTCCGCAAGAAAGACCAGGTGCTTCCTGACCCGCTATGCCGAATCCGGGATAGGCAACCCCGATGTGTTGATTCTTTATGGCGGGACCAACGACAGGGTATTCTGTAAAGGCAATGTTCCCAGACCCGGAGACCATTTTGTGGAGAATGGTCAGTACTTTTACTCCGAGGATGGCGGCAAGGGCCAATACAGTCCTGCTTCCGGTGAGGTGGAGGCATTGTGCGCCACAGCTTCTGCAGATCTGGATCTCGATTACTTTATGCCGGCATATGTCGAGCTGCTCAGGAGAATCTTCAATGACCACGCCGACGTAAAGATTGTATGTCTTGTCGGAGACGGTATGACCGATGCTCAGGATGAGTGGATCAAAGGGGTCACGGAGTACTTTGCCAATCACGGATATCAGAACCGCATCAAGACGGTAAGTTTCCACAATGAAGGAAACTACGATGGAAAACACTACGATCCAAAGATTTCCAAGGTATCAGGTGTCCATCCGGACGACGCAGGAATGACTTATATGGCCGACTTTATCTATAACGAGATAAAAGACTGGATTTAAGAAGCACTGTCTGCAACTTGTGCACTCAGTTATCAACGATTCGAGGCTTCTCCTGCAGGATTATAAAAGTTCGAGCTCTTTGGCTTTGGAGATGACTCCGGCAGTATTAGGGGCATTGAACTTCTCGAGAAGTCGCATCCGATACCACTTGATGGTCTGCTCGGTAAGACAGAGCCGGTCGGCGATGGCTTTGCTGGAGAGGCCTTCGGCCAGCATAGGAAGGATTTGGGCTTCTCGTTCTGTGAGTTCGGGTGCCGATCTCTCCGTCTTCTGCTCCTGCGGCAGAGCCGCCAATACTTCACCGATTACAACATCGGCACCTTCTTTCTGCTTGCGAAGACGATTGGCCCGCAAAAGGACCAGAAGGAGCCCCAGAAGAAGGATGATGATGAGGATGCCGCCTGCCACCATCCAGGTAAGCATTCTGCGCTGGACGTCGTTGACTTTGCCGGTCAGGTCAAGCGTGTAGATGCGGTTGCGGTATTCCTGGTCTTCGTTAGCGGAGAAGTATTGGTCTGCCTCCTGAAGGTATTTCAAGGCTTTCCTGGTCTTTCCCTGTTCGAGATAAAGTGCACCCAGGCCCGCTTTTGCTTCCGCTATCAGCAGGGAGTCTTCGGCTTCCTGACCATATTTAAGGGCCTCATTGTAGCAGACCTCCGCCTCCTTTAGGTTCCCCTCATCCAGCCAAGTGTCGCCCATATTGTGGTAGAGAACGGAACTGCTCTCCAACCAGTCGTTTTTCTTGAAGAGTTCCCCGGCTTTATGATAGTATTCCATAGCCTGCGGAATGGAGTCCAGGCTGGCGTACAAGTTGCCCAAAGCGCCATACAAGCTGGAGTATGCGTCATCGATTGTCGCATCCTTATATCCGTTCGGCTTACCGGGCAGGGGCTCTTTCAGGGCCATTCTGTCGGCAATGGAGAGGGCAGTGGCAAATGCGGTTTTGGCGCTGTCGATCTGCCCGGCGGCCCAATGGTGCTGGCCAATCATCTTGGCAGCCTGGAAAGCCTGGTTGAGCCATTGTTCCTGAAGGCACAGGTCGAAGGCTTTTCTGGCAAAGTAGAGGGAACGCGAAGGATTGATCTGGCTGTAACCCCACATCAGATCGTGGTATGCATCGGACAACAAATCCTTTTCTTCGTAAGAGGCCCGGGCAACTCTCTCGACTGTCCAAGGAGCGACGACAGACTCCAGGGAGTCCAGCTGGTGGTCCCGGTGGTCGGAGTATTGCCCCTTTGCCAGCAGGTAAGAAAGCAAGAGAAGCGGAAGGAGTGTGGCCAGTTTTTTCATAAGGCAAAAATAGAAAAATCGGGGCTTTTTATCGAGAAATGGGGCGAAAATAGGGCAGATTGCCTGCAGGTCTAAACTTTCGTATAGTGTTTTTGTGGAAGGGTTTGGCGAACTTTGGCTCTTGTGAAGCAATGGGAATATCACTTTAACGCTTAAATATGAACCGACAAATGAAAAAGACATTCATTACCCTGGCGCTCGTCGCCTGCGCCTTTATGCTTGTTTCCTGCGGGAATAAAGGCAACAAAAAGAGTGAGGCCAAACAGGCCGCTCCCGCCGCTGCTACTACTGCTGCCGCAGAAAAAGCGCTGACCCTTGGCGATGTCAATAATGAGAATTATACCGAACTGATCAAAGCCCGCTGCGGTGTCGACCCCAATCCGGGAGGAGACCTGGTATTCTACAGCGCATCCGGCAGCCCCGGCAACGCCAACCTGACCTTCAAAGGCGCGAAAGGCATCGAGGAACGTGACCTCCAGAAGATCATTTTCGAGCGCTGCCAGGCGGTGGCCGACGGCGGAGCCATTTACAAGTTGGAGTCCAATGCCGAGCAGGGCATCCACAAGGGCGATCCTATCAAGAGTTTCGACGACCTGACCGGCTTCCAGTGGGTT
>JAGCCX010000072.1 GCA_017651465.1 Bacteroidales bacterium | reverse complement strand
TTCCCCTTCCCCGCAGAGGCAACATATAGTCGATCTGGATTCTGAAACGGCGGGCGTCGAGCCGCTCCGCGACCAGGGCGGCGATGCGCTCCTGCTCGGCGCGCTTTTGCTCGGCGCGCTTTTGCTCCGGGCTCTGCCGTAAGGAACTGCAGCCTGCAACCAGCAAAACTGCAGCGATCAAAAGGAGTTTCTTCATATTCCGTAACTATTTAGGGAGTCCGAAAGTGACTGTAAGTTCCTTGAGCTGAGCGTCCGTCATACCTTCGGGCTCAAAGCCCATATTGCGGCCGGCGATATATATCTGCGCGGCCTTGTTGAGCACGTCCACCTGGTCGAAAGCATCGATAATGTCGTTATCCACCGCGAGCACGCCGTGCTTCTCCCACATCACCACATCATAGCCCTCAGCAAGTGTGCGCAGGGTGGCGTCAGCAAGATCGACACTGGAAGGAAGCATATACGGAACCATTCCCAGACCCCTGGGGCAGAAGGCCTTGGTCTCGGGAATCATCGACCAGAGCATACGCGTGGCGGCATCTTTTTCCATCCACTTACGGCAATGGGTAAGTGCCACAAGCTCAATGGGATGAGTGTGCAGTACGGCGCGGAACGACGAGCCCGTAGCCAGCAGGTAGTCGTGCACCGAGAGGTGAGCGGGAAGCTCCGAAGTGGGTTTTACCGGGGCGTCCGCCACAATCTCGTAAGCGGCGCCGCCGTCAACCACCCTTATCAGCGAGCCGTTCTCCATCGGGGTGCGGGACAAGTCGCGCATACGCTTGCCCGTGCCTTTGCAGTAGAACCAGCAGCCGTCGATGTTGGGCAGAACCGTACCTATGGGCCTGGGGCCGTCGATAGCGGGCAGCGAGAGCATCTGCTCATCTACCCACCGGGTAACGTTTATGGTGATGTTGCCGCCGTTACGCTCGGCCCACCCCTTCTGCCACAGGTATCCGGCCACCTCGGCCACTTTGTCTATCTGGGCCTTCAATTCAGGCCTGTTGTCCAGTATGCTTGCCATTGCGTGCCTATCGTTTTGAAGTTACCTCTCTCTCGTAGCGCTCGATTTCGGGAATGAACGCCTCTCCCACGGGAACACCGTTCTTGAGGTTGAAAAAGTCGAACACCGCTCCGAAAGGCATAGTCTTGGCCTCTTCGAGCAGGGCCAGGCGCTGGAATCCCTTGCCCTCGTCTTCGTACTCGCGGAGTTTTGCCAGCGGCTCGAGCAAGGCGCTCAGCAGGCACTTCTGGGTGGCGCGGGTACCTATCACATAAGCGCCTATACGGTTAATTGCCGCATCGAAGTAATCCAGACCTATGTGGCTGCGGTTCAAGGCGCCTGCGCGGACTATCTCCTTGAACAGGTCAAGGGTCTGGTCGTTCATAATGGTCACGTGGTCGGAATCCCAGCGTATGGGACGGCTCACGTGGAGCATCAGTTCCGGCACGAACAGCAGCAGCGACGCCACCATATCGGACACGTTCTCCGTCATTTCGTAGTGCCCGGTATCGAGGGTGTACATCAACTTGCGGGTAGCGCAGTAGCCGGCCACAAAGTCGTGTGAACCAACGGTATAGCTCTCAAGACCGATTCCGAACAGCTTGGCCTCCAGGCAAGTCTTCATCCCGGGAAGATCTTCTTTGAGTATCTCATCCAGCGAATCGGCGAATATCTCGCGGTAGCGCTTACGTTCCACCGTCTGGTCTTTGCTTCCGTCGTGCACCCAGATATTCATTATGCAAGGGTCGCCCTGCGCTTTTCCCATAACATCGGCAATACGGCGGCAGCGCTTTGTGTGCTCGATCCAGAACTCCCGTATTGCAGGGTCGGGGTTCGAAAGGGAGAGGTCGCCGCTCTTGGGATGCCCGAACGAGGTGGAATTGAAATCGAGCTTCATCCCGTTCTCTGCCGCCCATTCGATCCAGCTCTGGAAGTACTTGGGTTCCACCTTGTCGCGGTCCACGAACTCGCCCCCGAAATCGCCGTAAATCTCGTGCAGGTTCAGGCGGTGATGCCCCGCTATGAGGCTCTTGGCAAAGAGCACGTCGGCGCGGACCTCGTCGATGTTGCGGGCGCGGCCGGGATAATTGCCGGTGGTCTGTATGCCTCCTGACAGGCCGCCCTTGCTCTCGAAGCCGATAACGTCGTCGGTCTGCCAGCAGTGCAGCGAAATGGGGGTCTTTTCAAGGGTTTCAATCGCCTTGTCGGTATCAACGCCTATCGCAGCGTAGCGCTCGCGCGCAATCTCGTAGGCATTAAGGATTTGTGATTCTTTCATTGTATGGGTGGTTATTAGATTTCTCGGCTTCGCTCGAAATGACAGGGGTGAGGGCTATATGACAGGGGTGAACGTTTTGAGCGGGAAGGCGGAGGCGATGAGGCGCCGCATCTCCCAGCGGTCGGCCACAAGAGCGGCGGCCTTGGCCTGTATCATAATGTTTCCGATGGCGGTGGCTTCGGTGGGGCCGGCGAGCACAGGTATGCCCAGCGCATCGGCCGTCCACTGGTTAAGCAGGGCGTTGGCGCTGCCCCCGCCTATGATGTGAAGTTTGTCGATGGTAAACGGGGCAAAAAGGCGCAGCATTTCAAGTACCTCCTTGTAGCGCTCGGCAAGAGAATGGTAGATACAGCTAACTATCTGAGCGTCAGACGCCTCACCTATTTGTTCCGCAATAGCGGCCACCATACTCCGGGGCGCTGCAAAGCAGGGATCGTCGGGATTGATGCGCCCCGGGAACGCCGCCTCCGAAAGCGCCAGGTCTTGAAGCTCGGCGTAGGAGTAGTCCTTGCCCTCTGCTCTCCATTCCTTTCGGCATTGCTCAAGCAGCCACATACCGGTAATGTTCTTGAGGAAGCGCGTGGTCCCCTCGATGCCGCCCTCGTTGGTGAAATTCAGGGCCGAGGACCGCTTGTTAATTATGGGGGCGCCGACCTCTATTCCCATCAGGCTCCAGGTTCCGCTTGAAAGATAGGCAAAGTGCTGGTCGGAGGCAGGCACCGCCGCAATGGCCGATGCCGTATCGTGCCCCGCCACAGCTATCACTTTTACCGGGCCAAGCCCCGTCAGCTCAGCAAGTTCGGGCTTGAGATGGCCCACCACGGTACCGGGCTGCACTATTGGCAGCAGTATATCGTCCCGTATGCCAAGTTCCCGGAGCAGTTCTTTGTTGAACTGGCGCGATACCTGATCCATCATTCCGGAAGTAGAAGCGTCGGTATACTCGCACACTTTGCCCCCGGTAAGCAGGTACGACAGCAGGTCAGGCATAAAAAGAATGCAATCGGCGCTCCCGAGCGCGGGGTCGCCGGAGAGGGTCTGCGCGTATAACTGGAAGATGGTGTTGAAATTCATTATTTGGATTCCCGTGCGCGCGTAGAGCCGCTCACGCGGGATGATCTCGAATACTTGCTCGGGGATGCCGGTGGTATAAGGGTCGCGGTAACAACGGGGCTGCCCGGAAAGGGCTCCGTCTTTACCCACGCAGCCAAAATCTACGCCCCAGGTGTCGATACCAATCGAATCAAGCTGAATTCCCCGCCCGCCCAACTCTTTGAGGCACGATACAAGATGCCCGTACAGAGCATTAGCATCCCAGTACATACGGCCGTCTTTGTGTATGATTTCCGAGGGGAAACGGTAAACCTCCTCCATAGTGAACGCCCCGTCCTTGAAACGCGAGAGAATACCGCGGCCCGAGGTTGCGCCGCAATCAAAAGCAAGGAAAGTTTTGTCGGCCATAGGCGATTTTTAGCAAATATAACAAGAATTTCGTTCCAACAAAACACCCCGCATCTCTCGACGCAGGGTGCTTGCAATTCTAACCTAAAATTTAACCTATGAAAAAACTATTCGGTTAAATTCAATTGCAAAGGGTGTGCCAAACTAATTAAGATCGGGGTCAAGTTTCACAGAAATTATAAAAATCGGGTTGGCAGGCAGGCCGCGCTCGTCGGCCTGGACGGAAGCTATCTCGTCAACGACCTTGAGACCGTCGATCGTCTCACCGAAAATGGTATATTCCCCGTCGAGGTGGCGGCAGCCTTCTTCGCTCTGAACGATGTAGAACTGGGAGCCGCTGGACTCTTTCATCGGATTGGCGATATTACCCTTGCGGGCTGCGGCAAGAGCACCCTTTTTGTGGTGATGGTTGGGAAGTATCTCGGCCTCGATCTGGTATCCGGGACCACCGGTACCGAAGCTGGCCTTGTTTTCCATACTCTTGGTAAGAGGGTCTCCTCCCTGAATCATAAAGTTCTTCAACACGCGGTGGAACTGGAGGCCGTCGTAGTAGCCGCTGAAAGCCAGACGGGCAAAGTTCTCACGATGTTTGGGGGTGTCGGCGTAGAGACGGACCTTGATTGTGCCAAGGGAAGTGTTGATGTCGAACACCGGCTCCTCGGGCATTGCAGCGATTTTATCCATTGTGGTTTGATTTTTAGCGGCCTGGGTAAGAGAGTCGGCGGCAGCTGCGGCAGCGTCGGCATCCGCTTCGCCCTGTCCCTGGCCGGAATTGTTGTTGCCGCATCCGGCAAGAATGAGTACGGATGCAAGGCAAATCAGACTGATTACTTTTTTCATTATTTACAGTATTATACGTTATTACTTATCGCTCAGCTCTCACAGGATTGGTGAGGAAGTCCTCGTAAGCAAGACGGATGCCGTCTTCGAGCTCGGTCTTGTAGGTCCAGCCCAGTTTGGTGGCCTTGCTTACATTAAGGAGCTTTCGGGGTGTCCCGTTCGGACGAGTGGTATCCCACTCAATACGTCCCTTATATCCGACCACCCTGGCCACAAGTTCGGTCAGTGCCTTGATAGTGAGCTCTTTACCGGTACCGGCATTGACGGTCTCGTCGCCGGAATAATTGTTCATCAGGAACACGCACAGATTGGCAAGGTCATCCACATAAAGGAACTCGCGCAGAGGAGAACCGTCGCCCCAGCAGGTCACGCTTTCAGCACCCGATTCTTTGGCTTCGTGGAAGCGGCGGATGAGAGCCGGAAGCACGTGGGAATGCTCAGGATGATAGTTGTCGTTGGGGCCGTAGAGATTGGTGGGCATTACGGAAATATAGTCGGTACCATACTGCTTGTTAAGGAATTCACAGTATTTGAGCCCCGAAATCTTGGCCAGCGCATAGGCCTCATTCGTTTTCTCCAATGCGCCGGTAAGCAGGCAGCTTTCGGGCATAGGCTGGGGTGCCAAACGCGGATAGATGCACGACGAGCCCAGGAACTCCAGTTTCTTGCACCCGTTCTTCCACGCCGCGTGAATGACATTCATCTCCAGGATCATATTGTCGTACATAAAGTCGGCCAGGGCGCTCTGGTTGGCTACGATGCCCCCCACCTTTGCCGCCGCCAGAAAAACATATTCGGGCTTTTCGGCCTCGAAGAAGGCCTCCACATCGGCCTGGCGGGTCAAATCGAGTTCCTTGTGCGTACGGGTTACAATATTGGTGTACCCCTGCCTGGTGAGTTCCCGCACTATGGCCGAACCCACCATACCCCGGTGCCCGGCCACGTATATCTTACTGTTCTTTTCCATTTCGAATCGTAAAATTACTCAATTATTACGATATACCAAAAGGTCAACAAAAAATGCGCCTGCTTGCGCAGACGCATTTTTTGTTGAGATAGAAGGACTCGAACCCTCACTGACAGAGCCAGAATCTGTAGTGCTACCATTACACCATATCTCAATAATGGGACTGCAAAGATACTACTCTTTTGATAATTTGCAAATAAGTAAGGCATTTTTTATTACCTTTGCGTATATGAACAAGCCCGAAAAGCCAGCCTGGTTTGCCGCCTCTATGCGCAACAAACAATGGAAGAAGATATCGTTCCTTCTGGACGACCTGGGTATCGGGCACTATATTCCGCCATCATACAATACCCTGCTGTTCCTGCGCACGGTCAAGTCCAGGGCTTTGTCGCTGGTAAATGCCGGGAGGCTGAATGCGCGCTTCTTCATAGACCACAGCACCCGCACCCTTCTGGAGGTCCCCGACAAGCAGATGGAAGACTTTATCAAGGTGATGGAAAACGCCCCTGAAGCAGAATGTACGCAGGAATACAACCTGGCCAAAGGGGACAAAGTAGTGGTAACCAGCGGGCCTCTCTGCGGCGTGGAGGGCGAGATTGTAGAGGTCGATGGCAGCACTTCTTTAATTGTGCGCGTGCGCTCGCTCCTGTGCGCAAAGGTCACTATATCACGCAAAATTGTGCGTCCGAGCACAAAATAATTGCATAAAAAGATTTTTTGCCTTATATTTGCTCGCTAAAGCGATAATATGTAATTATCTAGATATGAAAAGACTAATTTTTGCTCTTGCTGCAGTATGCATGATTACTCCCGCCTTTGCGCAGGAGGTCAAACGCACAGAAGACGATAAGACCATCACTATCGTCGAAGAAACCCAGACCCCTGAGGGCAGGGTCGAGACTACGACCGTCATCCAGAAAGACCGCGTTTTCGTTAACGGATTCCCGTACAACTGGGAGCTTATGGGTGGCCTTGGCACACAGCTCTACTACGGAGAGAACGACTGGAAGATGACGAACAAATTCGGTATGTTCGCTTTCCCGTCCATCGACCTTTACCTTACCAAGTGGGCATCCCCTTACTTCGGTGTAGG
>JAGCCX010000071.1 GCA_017651465.1 Bacteroidales bacterium | reverse complement strand
GCCCGGTATCGGCCGACCCAGGGGTATCATTCCGACCGGGACGCTCCGGTGGACGCCTTTCAAACCGGCTAAGATCCAAAGGCTAAGGCCGTCTTCGCCCGCCATCCGGCAGGGGCGGCACGAAAACCAAAGGACGGATAAGCGTGTAGAAAGCCGCCTGGTGCGGCGTTTGGACAGCGGTTCGAGTCCGCTCACCTCCACAGGAAAGTGCCTTGCAGGTATCTGCGTGGCGCTTTTTGTTTTTGGTTCCCCAAATTGGCCCAAATTGTTCCGATGAGAGTTGCCCCTCTGGCCTTTAGATTGAAGAATACTAGAATTCAGGCTAGTGTAGGATTTGCCGTGCGGCTCAAACCGTTGATATACAGCACTCTTGCTGTCCAGCTACTCGTAATATGTAATATCCTTGTTTTTAGGGTTTTATGCATGCCAAGGGTATAACCATCACTCCATCAGGACGAGTGTAAGCATACTCGCCACCCGTGATGACCATTAGTAAATCTGGTTCGCGGAGAAGAACCTGTTTTTCTTCTTTGTTATGTTTCCTGATAAGATCCGCCAGCTCTTTGAGGTGAGAAGCGCCCTCTTCAATCTCATTGCTACCCAGCTTACACTCGATGAGGGCATACCGGCCGCCTTCCAAATGCAGGACCACATCGGCTTCAAGACCATAGCGATCTCGATAGTGGGAGATTTCACCGCCTAGTTGGGCTGAATAGACTTTGAGGTCGCGTACGCACAGGGTCTCAAAAATGAAACCGAAGGTTTTAAGTTGTGTCTTCAATTGACCGGGACCTAGACCCAAGGCGGCGACTGCGATTGACGGGTCGCAGAAACTCCGCTTCTCACCACTACGAATGGCGGTTTTGGAACGGATGGATGGATTCCAAGCCGTGATGTCCTGGATGACAAAGAGTTTCTCCAGGGCGGCAACATATTTGTCGAATGTGCTCCGTGCCAAGGAATCGTTATTTGCCGCAACATCGGCAAGAATAGTTGTCTTGTCGGCAAGGGTGGAAATGTTACGGGCATAAGAACGGAGGATAGCCCTGGCAATCTTGGGATCCAGTTTTTCTTTGGCTGCTTTTGAAATATCCTTATCACAAACCGTCTTTACATAGTTCTTGGCAATAAGGAGTTTGCCGCGCTCCGTTTTAGGCTTGAGAGCAGCTGGCCAGCCGCCACGGCAGGCTGCAAAGATGAGATCCTCGACACTCATCTTGGAATGGGCGCTGATATCCATGGACGGTTTGTCGAAGAGTGCCTCCAGAGAGATCTCACCGGTAGATTCAGCTGTCTCATAAAGGCTCATCGGGAACATCGTGAGATCTGCAATCCTGCCAGTGCCGGTATGTGCAGTCTTAGAGGTATCAGCCGATGTCGAACCTGTTAAAATGAACTGCGAGGGCTTCTGGCGGCGGTCACAAGCCACCCGGACGGCATCCCAAAGAGTGGGTGCATCCTGCCATTCATCAATCAAGCGAGGTGTTTCTCCTTCCAGCAGGAGGGATGCTTTTGTGAAAGCTGTAGCAAGGTACTCCTCCCTCTTATCAGTGTCCTGCAGTTCGATGATACTGGCCGCTTTTTGCTTGGCGGTAGTAGTCTTTCCGCACCATTTTGGACCTTCTATGTTGACGGCGCCAAAAGCATCCAGGTAGTCCTGCAATTGGTCATCTATTACTCTTTTCAGATAGTCCATAATCGCGTCATAGTTTGATGGCACAATTTAGGCATTTTAGATTACTATAGCAAGCTTTTTCTTGAAAACCTACGGTAAGATTTGAGGTATTTTGGCGGTAAGATTTGAGGCAAATTGGCGGTGATATTTGTGGTATATGCGCCAAGCAAGTGCTTTCTCTATGTGAATCGCATAAAGAAATACTCTTTTCTTATTTCTTGTGGTTATATGGAGTCGCTACGCGACTGCCCCCAGGGGCGTGACTGGGGGTGCCCCCCAGACCTCCTCCCTTTGCGCCTCAATCCTTCAGGATCCTGCCGGCGCCCATGTAGCGCATCATGAAGTAGGGAGAGGTGGAGCGCTGGATTTCTACGCCGTTGGAAGTGGAGGCGTGGATGAAGCGGAACATGCCGCGGTCCAGGTCGATGTCCACGACGATGCCTACATGCCCGATGCTGCGGATGCTGCCGCGGGCGCCGAAGAAGACAAGGTCTCCCTTGCGGAGGTCGGAGAAACTCTCCACCGGGCGGCTGTTCTTGAACTGCATCTCGGAGTTGTGGGGCAGGTCGTAACCGAATTCCCGGAAGACGTAGCTGGTGAAGCCCGAACAGTCGAAGCGTTCGGGGCCGGAAGCGCCGAGGAGATACGGAACGCCGATGAAAGTCCTGGCGTAGTCCAGGAGTTCGTCCACGAGTTCCTTGGGTGGTTCCGGGACCGGAACGACGCCGCTGGAGGTGCGGATCCCTTCGTCCGATTTCGGAACGGTCACGCCGGAAAGGACCAGGTCGATGGAATCCATCACGGCCTGGGCACGCGCCCGGGTGCGGGCG
>JAGCCX010000070.1 GCA_017651465.1 Bacteroidales bacterium | reverse complement strand
GCAACCCACAATGACTGTTTCTGCAAAAGAGCCGCGAGCCTCAGAAGCAGAACAAGTCCACGTGCGAGCCCATTGGCGACGCCGTCCGGCTAAACCATAGGCTCTGACGGGCCCTCTGGTCCGTGCTGCCCGCCATCTGCCAAAGAGGGTCCCCGGTACTTTCCGGAGGCCCTCCGCGGTTGTATGTGCCCCCTTGTGGTCGCTGCAGACCTCATACCACTACGCTCTAACTCATGTTTTCATCCACCCTGACGGAGATGCTGCAGGAGGCTGGAAAGCAGGAATCTTCCTCCATGTCGCAGGTCCTAAGGTTTAGTGCCGCAGGTCAAGAGGCTTGGCGTCGCAGGTTCCAAGGCTTGGCGTCGCAGGTCAGTATTTCTACCGGGCACCTGCGACACAAATCAAAGCAATGTGCCATCTAGCGTCGCCGGTCCCCCATCCTTTTTCTGACCTGCGACGATAAACAACCAGACCTGCGACGTCTGCCAGAGGGACTTTCTCGTGGATCTCCTGCCCGGCGTGGATGATAGCCGCTGCGGGCGGGGCCTGCGGAGCGGATTGGCGGGGACCTGTGGAGCGGATTGGCGGTGGCCTGCGAGGCGGTACGCCCCTCCGGGGCTATCCCTCCCACTGCGCTTCGCTTGCGGGCCCCTCCCGTTCACGCAGCCACGGGCGGCTACGCCGTCCGCGGTCCCCAGCCGCTCCGCTCCCCAGGTGACGGCCGACAAGCACAAAAGCCGTCTGTTTGTGTCAAAATAGCCTCTTGCCGAACCAAAAGCGCACAAAATCCTGGAATTTGTGTCAAAATAGCCTTTCGCAGAACCAAAAGCGCACAAAATCCTGGAATTTGTGTCAAAAACGGCTCAAAACCATCTGTTTTGACACGAAAAACCCGTTTTTGTGCGCTCCTGAAGACCCCCGCGGGCAAGGTCTCCTTTCAGCGGCAACACCTTGCCCTCCTACCTGCCTCCCACGGCCCTACAACGTCATCCACCGGGCAAGGTCCCCAGCATATAATCAGACCTTGCCCGATAAGCATTCATCGCGAGTCAAAAAGGCCGATCCTTTCGGGGACCGGCCTAAATAACGAAATCACTGTTTTTGTCTACTACAGAAACATATTATGGAGTAGCAATAAAAAGAATTGTTAATTGCTAAATCCACTGATAGAGCCTGTATTATTGGCGAAACCTAAAATATTCTCAGAGGAAATAGCTGCGCCATTCACTGTTGTACCAGTATATACTGGTGAGCCGGCAAGTGTCACTACAAGATTACCATCAGAGTGGAATCCACCAACAAGAGCCCCCACATATTCACTTCCGTTAGTAGTGATCTGGTGGTTTACCGTAATATCAGTCCAAGTGGATTTGACATTAATTGAACCAACTACACCACCAGTACGGCTATTTGAACCTAACTTTGTAGTAATAGCGCCACTTGTAGAGCAACTGCGAGTGGAGGATCTTCCAATATCGCCGTTACCCCAATAACCAGCTAGGCCACCAACTTGGCTTTCTGCCGCAGCTGAACCACCGGACATTCCAAGGGCAGTAATATTACCAGAATGAACATTACCGGTAAAAGTTCCATTAGCAGCAGCGCCAATACCGCCAACACGTAATTTGGACTGAGATGTAACGGTAATATCGGCATTATGGGTACAATTGGTTATGGTGTTACTTCCACCACTATACTGTCCGCCGATTCCACCGATATAACTATAACTTGTGTTATTCCAGTTTGTTGCAGTAAAATCTCCTGTACTGGAACAATCAATAATCTTAGACTTGGTAGTATAATATGCTGCCATTCCTGCCAAATACAATTGTCCGGCAGTTTCCCCTCCGCCATCGAAAGTAAGAGTATTCGAATTTGAGCAGTTGCTAATTGTAGCCTCAGCAGTATAACCGACGATACCAGCAAAATAGACATGCTTATGTTCATTGCCGGTTGTAAGGCTTATCGTCCCAGCATTGGAACATCCGGAAATAGTTGCTGCGTTCATTAATCGGCCAACTATACCACCAAGGTATGTAGCTTTATCTGTAGCAGAAACATTCGCTCTTGTACAAATAATAGGTGCATTGGAAGAACAATTCGTTACTGAGGCATAAGCCAAACCTGCAACTCCACCTATCCATCCGTTCTTTGCCGTCGTTGATAATGAACTTGTAGAAGCACAAATGTGATCACAATTCTTAAGTTCAGCTTCTGAAATACCTGCAATACCACCAAGACAATGACCAGAACCACCGCCAGTGGCCATTGTAATGTCAAAGTCGACGGGTGCATAGCAATCGCAATTATCAATAAGGGTGGCGCTATCACCAACCACGCCGAAGCAACCACCGGCACTGGTCCAATAGTATCCAAGGCAACCTGATTTATATGCAGAGTCGTTACCAGAGTTTGTATAACTTCCTCTGAACGTTACTTTGCCTTTGTTCACGCAGTCTTTTGCATTTGGGCTTGATGGACCGCCTATGACGCCGGCAATTCCACCAATAGAAGGATTGGCATTATATCGTTCTGTAGAACTGATTAGACTGACCTCACCATTATTGGTACATTCTATTAATTGTGCTTGCGATACTCCGATTATACCACCCACTTTAAGATATCCTCCGGTTCCGCCTTCCCAACTAAGGGACACATTAGCATTGTTGACGCAGCCGGAGAAAATACCATAATTTTTCGCATATCCTTTTGGCTTCTCCGCCGAACCGGAAGATAAACCTGTGGCACCAGCTATTCCTCCAACATAGGTATTGTTCAAATATTGCTCTTCAGTATCACCTCGATGAACGATAATGGAAATATGGTCAGCTTCATATCGACAACCTGACATCCTTAATGCATCTGTTTCGGTTCCCACAAGGCCTACTACACCGCCAAAATACTGAGTGTTCATTTTGGCAGAGGTGGGGGTGGTGTATTCAATATCAATATCGCCATAATTGACGCAGTCGGTCATAACCGAAGTAGTAGAACTCGAGCGCCCTACTAAAGTAGAGAAAACGTGCTGCTTGGTTACATCTCCGAAAGTTACGTCAACATCAACATAATTGACACAATTAGACATAGCGCCCTGGAGCTGCTTTACCATAAATCCAAAGTCTCCGTCAGCAGGATTATTTAACTTACAGGTAGCATCAAAAGTAAGGTTTTTAACACTGCCCGCGGCCTTTACCGTCCCAAACAACGCAACCCCATTGCTCGTCCAGTTCTTGATAGAATGATACAGTCCATCAAACACTTTAGCGAATGAAGCACAAGTAGTTACTGTCTGGCCTGTAAGGTCAAGGTCATTGACAACATAGGCATCAAGGGTGGGGGTGCTGCCTAGATAGGAAACCAGTTCTGCTCCGTCCTCGATGACGCTAACTTGGGTGCCGGTGCCCAGGGTGCCAAGATTCTTGGCTTTGCCGGGGGCACTGAGGTCGATGGTGGCGGTGGTGCTCTTAAGGAAATCTCCGCTAGAAGTGCGGGCAAATACTTTCAGGCCTTCGTAAGCAGCAGGGTTGACCGCGGCCCAATATTGGCCTGCACCGGGGACGCTGACAGTTACGGAGCGGCTCTCGCCGGCAATCGTCGCTTCTTTGCCTTCTGTGTGAAGAATGACTTTCTGCACCCCGTCAGGGACAGTGAAGCGCAGCATGCTGACGCCACTGGTGAAGTAGAAGTTGAATTCGTCGTCTGATACCTTCTCGGCTGACTCGGCAATGGCAATCATTGCAGCGGGATCGATTGTGGCGCCGGAAGGAATGGTCTGCTTGGCAGGAATAAGAGGAGTGCCGAAAGATTCCCCGGCAGCCTCATAAGGGAAAACAGCCTGAAGGGATGTGAAGGTTTCGGCTACTTCTCCGGTAAACTTGGCTACTGCTGTTCCGGCAGCGCTCTCGTCAAGAGTGAATTCACGCTTAGCCGTACCGTCATACACGGCCAGCTTGTCCCCGGACTGCCAGGTCCATTTAACATCTACCATATCCGCCTTGGTGCCCTCGAGGCTTGCGGTAATGGTAATGGGAATCAATTTAACATCGGATACTCCTTCCTCGGCGGGAGTATCAATTACGAGTTCCTTGGGAGTACAGGAAACCGCAACGGCGGCGCAAATTGCCGCAAAAAGGATAAAATACTTTTTCATAACGGCAATACTTAAGTGAGTTCAATTTCCTCGGGATCGTAATCGATGGGAACAGTGTTAGCACCTGATTGACAGATAACCTTTTGAGCCGATACCTGATAGAGACGGCACAGAGGGGGGGTATAAGTTAAATTACTCATAATAATGAATATGTTTAAAAGATGTTGATACTCAATTACTTAATACCCCAGTCATTGAGCTTGACCTTGCTTTCCACTTTTTCTTCGATCTTGTCGTCAAGGGCGGGGAAAAAGTCAAAGCCGGTGAGGGTTTCGAGTTCATCGACACTCATCGAGCAGTCTTTGAGATAGTAGCGCTCGTCGTCATTGTCCATTACAAAGGCGATGGCGCTGTAGGAGCCGTCGGAGCGACGGGCCAGGACTGCTTTATAAAACGAATCTGGCACCACCACGTCTCTATCCCCTATGGTGCCGTAACGGTTCTTTCCCACTATCGGGCCGGTTACCACCCAAACGCTTCCATAGCGTTTGGCCCAAGCGCGCACTCGCTTCTCGAGATACTGCCAGTCGCCGGCGTTAAGAGTCTCATTCTGCGGGCAGATATTGGTGAAATAGAAAGTCTCTGCCATTGCGGTACTGCTGAAAGCGGCGTCGGCTGCAGGCATAAGGTGGCCCTTGGTCCATCCGGAGCCGCTGTAGTCTTCGCGCATAGCCTGGGTGCAGCCGCGCAAGTCGGGATCCATCCGGAACTCTATACCGTCGCGGTCGCGGCGCCCCTCCGCCTCCTCGGCAGTGAGTTCATACGCGACCCAGTCTGGAATGAGGGTGCTTATGTTGTAAGAAGTTACGTATGCGCCGTGCTTTACTATGCGTCCGCCGGAGACGGGAACCGGGAGTTCAAGTGCGTCTCCGGCCTGGCCGGGATTGACCTCAGTTAGGGGCGAAGTCAAAACTCCTGGCTCGTCTGTGGTTCCGGAATCCCCCGCAGCACCGCCTCCGCCCACGAAATAATAAACGAGAGCGGCAATGGCGAGGACTGCCAGAAGCAAATAATTCTTGATTTTTTTCACCCTTTATGCAGTTAGCGTAAACGCAAAAATATGAAATTTTACCAAATATTGTCCTCTGTAGCGATAAAAACTGTATATTTGACAAAAACAACACGAATGAAAGCAATCAGCACATCCAAGGCCCCGGCCGCCATAGGCCCGTACAGCCAGGCTATCGACAGTGGCGCAGGACTCGTTTTTGTTTCCGGACAGCTTCCCATCGACCCCGCTACGGGGGCTTTCCCCGAGGGGGGCGTAAAGGAGCAGACAGCCCAATCGCTGCGTAATGCCAGGGCTATTCTGGAAGAGGCTGGCAGCGGATTGGACAAAGTGGTAAAAACCACCGTGTTCCTTGCCGATATGGCCGACTTCGGCGCTATGAACGAAGTGTATTCAAACTTCTTCTGCGCCCCCTTCCCCGCCCGCAGTGCTGTTGCCGTAAAAGACTTACCTAAAGGAGCTCTGGTAGAGATAGAATGCATCGCAAAGGTTTGAAGAGAGTAGGGCGAACCATATTATGGATCCTTCTTGTGCCGGTGCTTGTTGCACTGGCGCTTATCTTCACGTGCGACGGAGTCATATCCCACGCAGCCAAAGGACGCTGCTACGAAAGCACCGACGACATACCGCACAACAAAGCTGCCCTGGTGCTGGGCACATCGTCGAAGCTGGTCGGAGGTAGCCCCAACGCCTATTTCACAAACAGGATAAGGGCCGCCGTAGAGCTATACAACGCCGGAAAGGTGGATTGCATAGTGGTCAGCGGCGACAACCGGCACGCCTCATACAACGAGCCCCGCGAGATGAAAAGGGCCCTGCTTGCCGCCGGTATCCCCGAAAGCAAAATCTATATGGATTACGCGGGCTTCCGCACCCTCGATTCGGTGGTGAGGATGGACACCATCTTCAGCCAGCACAGCTTCACCGTGGTTAGCCAGCGTTTCCACATCGAGAGAGCCCTGTACATCGCAAAGTCGAGGGGCCTCGACGCCATAGGCTACAGCGCTACCGACGTAAACCGCTTCTACGGATTCAAAACCCGCTGCCGCGAATACCTCGCCCGGGTAAAGATGTTCATCGACCTCATCACCCATAAAGAGCCCCACTTCGGAGGCGAAAAAATAGAACTTGACTGCTAATTCAGCTGCTTGAGCAGTTCTGACACCGCGGCCTCGATTTGCTTGTCTTCGCCTTTGAGCACCGATGCCGGAGGGTTGGTGACATAGATGTCGGGCTCAATCTGCTGATTTTCAAGCACGCTGCCGTCTTCGTGGCTGAGCGAGGTCACCTCGGGAATACCGAATACCAGCGTGGGGTCGATCTGGGTCTCCCACCATACTGCCGTCATTGTACCCGGAACTGGCGCACCTATCAGCTTGCCTATGCCCAACTGCTTGTAAACGAAGGGGAAACCCGACGCGTCGGAATAGTTGTCCTCGCACACGAGCACGCAGGAGGGCTTGTTCCACTTGCTGTAGGGTTCGGTACCGATGTACTGGCCGCGGGGGGCGAAGTCGATATAAGCCTTGCCGCTCAGGAAAGTAGCCAGGTCGTCGTGCAGCCAGCCGCCGCCGTTGTGACGTGTGTCCACAATAAGGGCGTCGCAGTTGCGGTACTTTCCAAGAGCGTTGGAGTAAACCTCGCGGAAGCTATCGGAATCCATTCCCTTGACGTGCACGTAGCCTATACGGCCGCCGGAGAGGCTTTCCACCAGCTTTTCGCGTCCGCGCACCCATCGCCTGTAGAGGCCGTTGGAGTCGTTGGACGCGGGCGTTACCGTAACGGTGCAGTCTTTATTGCCGCTGCGGATGGTGAGCACGGTCTTCCTGCCCGACTTGTGCGAGAGCGCCTCGTACCAGGGGGTAAACGGAGCTATGGGTTTGCCGTCAACGGAAGTGATGACATCGCCGGGAGCGATGTCGGGCTTCACAAGAGCGAGCGGGCTGCCGGGCAGAACCTCCTTGATTTTTAGTCCGGCTCCCTCGAAGTTCTCGTCGTAGAGCACGCCCAGATGGCCTTTGGCCACGCCGCCGGGCACACGGTAACGCGCACCGGTGTGCGAAGCGTTGAGCTCGCCCAGGAACTCGGAGAGCAGCTCACGGAAGTCGTAGTTATTGTCGATGTACGGGAGGAACTGAGCATAGTTGGCGTAAAAACCGTCCCAGTCGATGCCGTGTATATTAGCATCGTAGAATTTCTCCTTCACCTGTTTCCAGGCGTGTGAGAGGATATATTCGCGCTCGGCGGCAGGGTAATAATCATACTCGTCGGAGAAGCTCACGGCGCTGCTCTTGCCTGTGACAGGATCGAGCTTCTTGATGGAAAGAGCCCCGGGAATGAACAACGATTTGCCGTCGGGAGAAGGATAGAAAGTGCCGCTCATACCCTTCTGGAGCACTTTTACCGCCTTGGTCTTGATGTCCAGCTGGCACAGGTCGTAGCCCCTTTCGAGCCTCTGCACATACACCAGCTTGCTGCCGTCGGGGGTAAGGAAATGGTCGCCCAGACGCCCGGGGCCGGGAGTCAGGCGCAGTATCCTGTCTTCCCTGTTCCCTAGGTCGAGCACCAGGGGATCGATCTTGCCTTTTTCGGCCTTGACACTGTCGCGTTCCTCTTTCTTCTGGGCCTTCTTGTCATCTTCTTTAAGGAGCTTTTCTACCTCCTCGTCTTCTTTGTCGCGGGTGAATTTATAGTAAGCCTCACCATCGAAGAACATAATGTACACATCCTTCTCGGAGCCCCAGCTGCCGTGGCTGCGGTAGCCGGCCTTGTCGGATGTCCACGTCATAGCCTTGCCTCCCAGAGCCCAGCGGAAGCCCGAATCGGAATAGCCGCTGCGGGTGAGGTTGGTCAACTCGCCGCTCTCCACGTCGATAAGCACCACGTCGGTGTTGTTCCAGCCGCCCCCGCCCATATAGTCGGCAAGCAGGTAACGGCTGTCGGGACTCCACTCGAAAGACAGGTCGCCGTCGCGGTACGAGTAAAGGGCGCCGGAGAGAACGGTCTTCTCTTTGCCGCCTTTGAGTTTCTTCACCACCAGTTCGGTGCGGTCCTTGAAAAATGCCAGCCACTTGCCGTCGGGCGACACTCTGGGGTCGGTGCACGTGACTCCGGGCTCGGTGACCCTCTCTTCTTCGAAGTCGAATGTATAAGTGAAGTACTTGTCGTTCTTGGAGTTAAGGCTCGTTTTCCATATTCCCCAGCCTCCGTCGCGCTCTGCGGCATAATAAAGGGTGCGGCCGTCTTCCGAGAAGCTCAAGCCCCTCTCGCGTCCGGGGGTATCGGTGATTCGGCGGGTGGTCTTATAGTCTATGGACGTCACGAACACATCGCCCCTGGATTCAATGGCGATTTCTTTTCCGTTGGGCGACACGGCAAGGCTGGTGGCGCCGAACGATACCGAGCGGCGTATCTTGTCGCGGGTGAGCTTGTCTTTGGTTATGCTGATCTGGAGTTTGCTAGGCTCGGCGCCCTCACGCATAGTGTACAAGTCGCCGTTGTAGGAGAACAGCAGAAGGCCGTCGGACGAGGCGCTCAGGTAACGCACCGGATGAGTAGGGAAATTGCTTATCTGCTTACTCTCTCCGGGAGTGCCGAGGGGCGCCTTCCATACATTGAAATTGCCGCCCTGCTCGCTCAGGAAGTAGAAATGGACCCCGTCGGAGGCCAGCACCGGATTGCGGTCTTCTCCCTTGAAAGTGGTAAGGCAGGTGAACTGCCCGGCAGGGTCGATGTATGCGCCGGACGTGGCGGGGACGCTGTGCCAGATGTCGCGGGTGACGGAAGATGTGTGATGCTTGCGCAGGGGGTCTTCGTAGCCCTTGTAGTCTTCGTAGAGCACGCTGCCGTCGGCAAGGAGGCAGAGGTTCGATACCGTAAGCGAGCTTACCATCTGCGAACGCCCGCCGCCTATGGGAACCTTGTACAGCTGCGTGCCACCCGGGTATTCAGAACTCTGGGAGTCGGGAAGGATGTTGGCTGTATAGAGCACATAGCTGTCGGGGGTAACGGCAAGCGGAGTCTCTGCGCCCTGCCAGGTAGTAAGCCGGACTGGCGTACCGCCTTGTGCGGGGATGGCCCAGACGTCTTTTGTGTCTTCTCTGAAAGAGCTGAAAACCAATGTTTTACCGTCTGCGCTCCAAACCGGGTCGCTCTCATACGAGGGAGAACTCGTGACCTGGTGCGCCTCGCCGCCTTGGGAGCTCACAGTAAAGATATCTCCCTGATAGCTGAACGCCACCGTGCGCCCGTCGGGAGAGATGACGCAGGAGCGAAGCCAGCGGGGAGACTCTTCGGCCGAACCATTAACAAAAGTGATCAAACACAAGGCGAATGCCGCAAAAAACAACTTTTTCATCATAACCTCCTTCAGATTAAAAACCACTTTTGCAAATGTAATGAAAAAAAAAATTATAATATATTTGAATAATATCCGACGCTGATATTTGATAGTCTCCTATTTTTTTTATTCCTTTGTATCTTGCAGCATTAAAATGAGTTAGTCATTTTTGCGATTTTTAGTTAGTGTGTAATTATTGTTTAGGTTATGAATTCTGTCATTAAGCACGTCGAATATCATCGGCCGGACGTCAGGGTTT
>JAGCCX010000069.1 GCA_017651465.1 Bacteroidales bacterium | reverse complement strand
TAGGATGACATGCACAAGCTGTCTGTCATCACCCGGGCGAATATTTCATCGTCACGCATCTGCGGAAGCTCGAACTCCTCGAGCCTGAGGTCGGCCTTGCCGTAAAGTCTGACTGCCTTTGTTTTCATTCCGAAACAACACTTTGAATCATTTTATCTCCCTCTTCGATCATTGCCTCCCGGGGGAGTCGGAGGCCCGCCTGATGAGCGGCAATGGCGCAGACGCCACGGTAAGCTATAGCGCGGAGTTTTTCGCTGAGAGCGCCGCAGTCGCGGGTGCGCAGACGGAGCGGCTCCATAGCGGGAGTATTGTGCTCGGAGCCGAAACTCACTACGAATCCCTCGTCTTGGAGATAAGTCGCGTATTGCTCCAAAACGGCCGTAGAATTGCGCGTGGTGATGAATTCGGCGCTGCATATTCCGAGTGAGCGCAACTGGTCGGCGGCCTTTTGAAGGTCGCTCTCAAAGTCGGTAAAGCCTCCTTTTGCATTGTCACCCAGGAAGGGATAGGTGGCCATTCCCCCCGCAGCTTCTATGATGCCCTTCACGCTCTGTACCGGCAGGAAGGCGGCAGGATCTTCCGGCACGAATGCCGGGCCTCCGGCCTTAAGCAGGCGGCTTCGCAGTTCATTCTCGAGGGCGGCAGGGTCATCGGCATCGGGATAAAGGGCGAGGCGCAAAGCCTTGGCAAGGTGGCGCTCACGCACCAGTCCGCAGGTGAGGCTGCTTTTGATTTGCTCAAAGTCGAGCTGTACAGCACAACCCTCCGAGTCCAGATACGCGTTGAGCTTTTCGCACATACGCGCTGAGTGGGCATTGGCCTCGCTGCGCACACGGGAAAGCTCCGCGGCAGGCTCGCCGCTTAACGTCGGAGGGCAGGCCAAACCCTTGCCGCTCAAGTATATACGGCCCGCATTGCCGGGGTCGTTAACCCTTAAGCCCGAGGCTTGCAACTTGGTATCCAGGGCTATGAATTCTATCCCGTAGAGTGGATAGAGGGCCCTTTCGGCGCAGCCATCCCTCCACTCCAGGAAGCCCTCGGTGGAGTAGAAATCGTTAATCCCAACCACCTTGACCCCTTCGGCGGCAGCCCCGTCCAGAGCCTCGGAAATGCTCCCGAAAGCACTGAAAGAGTAGGGCGTGTGAATATGTGCGTTTACATCAGGAATCATTGACACTAATCAATCATTTTTCCAAATGTAGCAAATTATTTGGTGACTGATAGTGGTTACTCAATAAAAAATATTGTTATATTTGTGGGAAATTTCTAACAATTCCCACAAATGCAAGAGACTGACGGCAAATACATCTTCGGCGTGGTGAAGGTGGGCGACAAGGGCCAGATAGTAATTCCCCGCGAGGCACGTAAAGTGTATGATATCAAGCCCGGTGACGCCCTGCTGCTTCTGGGCGACCAGAAGGGTATGGCCCTTCTCAAGACCGAGATATTCCAAAACGCTATCGACCAAGTAATGGAGGGCCTGTCAAAATGAGAAAGCATTGGATCGACAACCTGCGCTGGGTGACGGTACTTCTGGTACTGCTGTATCACGTAATTTATTTTTACAACAACAAGGGAGTCTTTGGAGGCATAGGCGGTTTTGGAGAGTATCCCCAGTGCCCTCAATATCAGGATGTGCTGATGTACTTCCTGTACCCGTGGTTTATGCCGCTGCTGTTCATTCTGGCGGGAGCGAGCGCCCGTTACGCCCTGGACAAGTATCCGTCCAAAGAATGGTTCAAGGCCCGCACCCGCAAGCTGCTGGTTCCCGGCACCATCGGCCTGTTCGTGTTCCATTGGATGGTGGGCTATTTCAATACGGTCGTGGCAGACAGGGCGGGAGTGTTCGACGGCGTGCCCGCAGTAATAAAGTATTTGATAATGGCGGTGAGCGGAACTGGTCCGCTGTGGTTCATCCAGGTGCTCTGGCTCCTGTGCATCGCGCTTCTGGTGGTGAGGGCCATTGACCGGAAAGACAAGTTCTGGACCCTATGCGGAAAAGCAAATATCGTTTGGATCATTCTGCTCGGAGTGCTGTTCTGGCTGGGAGAGCAGACTCTCATACTGAATCCCCGTCCCCAGTCGGCAGACGGGCTCCTGAATCTTTACAAACCGCTGTTCTATCTGGTTCCTTTCCTTCTGGGATACTTTGTGTTCTCGCACGACGAGGTGCAGGAGAAGGTGGCCAAGGACTGGATTCCGCTGATGGTGTGCGCGCTTATCTCGGGCGGCATCCTCATCGGCACCACTTTCGGGCAGGACAATACCTCGCCGGAATACTTGGGCCGCCCCCTCAACAGCTTGTACGGATGGCTGATGTGCCTTGCAATGATGGGATGGTTCAAAGCAAAATTCGACTCCACGAGTCCATTTGCCGGATATATGACGCGCAGCAGCTTCGGGCTTTACATCGTGCATTACCTTCCGGTTGCAGCAATTGGATATATGATGAAAACCTACACCCAGCTGCCTCCGGTGCTTATGTATCTTATTCTTGCGGTGGCGGTGTTCACCCTGTCTCCGCTGCTTTACGAGCTTATCAGACGTATCCCTCTCGTGCGTTGGTGCGTGCTTGGCGAGAAGCGGACCAAGCGCCCCTCCGAAAAAATAGCGGAAAACTCCTAAAAAAATTAGGATATTAAATTTTTATCGCTATCTTTGCATCGTAACACCTTATGCAAGATAGACGATGAAACAAAAACTGACGGCCAAAGAAGAGATGCTGATGAACATTTTCTGGGCTCACGAGCCCTTGTTCATCAGGGATCTCATCAACTACATACCCGAGCCCAAGCCGCACTACAACACCGTGGCCACACTGGTCAAATTCCTGGAGGAGAAAGGCTTCGTGGAGCGGGAGCCTATGGCAAATTCTTTCCGCTACAAGGTAAAGATCAGCGAAAGGCAATATCACGGAGACACCGTTTCCGAGGTAGTTGCCAAATACTATGATAATTCATACCTTAGCTTGGTATCCCAGTTCGTGGAGGAAGATAAGATGGACCTCCAGGAGCTGAAGAGCCTCATCGCACAAATCGAAAAGAACAAGAAATGACGCCGTTCCTCTTATATATTGCTAGGGCGGGGCTGTATTTGGCCTTGTTCTATGCCTTCTACCTTTTGGTGATGCGCCGGGCTACGTTCTTCCGGCTTAACCGGGTGCTGCTTCTGGCGGGGAGCTATCTCTGCCTGATCCTGCCGCTCTTCCGTATCAGGACCGTATCGGCCTCCGGTATCACCTCAGGCCTTATTATGGTAGCAGAAGGGCAGGCTGTTGCGGAAGAAGCACCGGTGGCGCCCGCTTTCCCCTGGAAGGAGGCGCTCCTATGCTTGTTTATTGCCGGCGCCGCCGTTACGCTTGCGCGTTATCTCATCTCGGCCTTGAAAATGAGCAGGATCATACGCAGCGGAGAAGCCGTGAAGCGCGACGGCTGCTCACTGGTGCTGCTGGAAGGCAATTCTTCGTCTTTCAGCTGGGGGAATAAAGTGGTGATGAGCCGGCAGGACCTGGCAGAGAATCCCGCCATCTTCACTCACGAGCTGATGCACGTGCGGAACCGGCACTCGGTGGACCTTGTGCTCTTCTTTCCCCTTCAGCTGCTCTTCTGGTGGAACCCGCTGGTGTGGATTACCCGCGAGGAACTGCGGCTCGTACACGAATACGAGGCCGATGAAGGCGTTATTCAAAATGGCATCGATGCAACTCAATATCAATTACTTCTGGTGCGGAAAGCCGTGGGCGAACATCGCTTCTCCCTGGCCAGCGGATTTCAGCACGCCAAACTCAAAAACAGAATCGAAATGATGCTCAAACCTTCTTCTTCCGGCTGGATGCGCTGGTCGTATCTAGCCCTTGTGCCAGTGCTGGCGGCGTGTATGTTCGCCTGCAATCCGGCAAAGAACAGCAATAATCAGGCAGCCGACAGTCAGGATGGCGCATCCCCCGCCGACGCGCAATACACGACTATCGTCGCTGACGAAGCGGTCCCCCAGCAGGAGGCTATCCCTTACAATCTTATTGAAAACAAGCCCCTCTTCAATGGAGGCGACGCCAACAATTTCTCCCTTTGGGTAAACAGCCAGCTGAAGTACCCCGAAGAGCTCAATGAAGCAGCGGTCGAAGGCCGTCTTGTCCTGCAGTTTACTGTGGGGGCCGACGGCGTGGTTCGTGATGTCGAGGTCTTGAAAAGCGTTAACGAACTTCTTGACGCAGAGGCCGTTAAGGTGGTGTCGGCATCTCCCAGGTGGGAGCCGGGACAGCAGGACGGCAGCCCCGTTCCCGTAAAGTACATCTTCCCTATCATTTTCAAGGTTCAATGAGAAGAGCGGCACTGATCCTGATGTGGATAACGGTCTGCGCCTCCCTTTGGGCGCAGACCGCACATCGCGATTCCGTGCTGGTTCAGGCGAGGTATCTTAAAAGTATTTACCGCACCGACGAAGCGATAGAAAACCTGACGGCCCTGATACGGCCCGATGTCCTGGACGAGGGCGTTCTGGCCGAGCTGGCGGACTGTCACTTCCAGAACGGAGACTACGAGAGCGCCGCGGAGTCTTACTTCCTGCTGTCGTCTCTGGCGCCCGGCAATGTACTTTACAAGATTCGTCTGATGCAAACCAATATCAAGCTAAAAGCCTGGCCCGGGTGCGTACAGGCGGGGCACGAGGTGCTCCAGCTCGATACTATCCCGGCAGTTCTCAGCCTCATCGGCGACAGCTTCCGGCAGATGGAGCAGGCCGATTCCGCCCTGTACTATTACCGCCGCTCGCTTGCGCACAAACCTATGGACAAAACAGTGCTGTCCAAGGCTATGGGAGTTTTGATTGACAGGGGCGACTACGAGGGGGCCATAGCCCAGGCCGGACCCTTCCTTGCCCAGGACCCCGACAACAGCACCATAGCGCCTCTACTTGGACTTGCCCACTATAGGAAAGGCGATTACGAATCGGCCCAGAGCATCTTCCAGCGTCAGGAAGATATAGGCAACGACTCCTATTCGATCCACTATTACCTCGGCCAGAGCTACTGGCACACGAAGGTTATCTACCGGGCGGAGGAGGAGCTTCTGGCTGCCTGGCAGATAGATTCCAGCGACGTAAACCTGGCCTATTCAATTGCCGCGGTGAAATCGGAGGCATTTCGCTGGCCGTTCGAAGAAGAGGTCAAGCCCTGGCTGGACAAAGCTATGGAAATGATTCAGCCCGACCCGGTGATGATGTCCCGCCTGCACCAACAATATGGCCTGGGCTACTACAAGAAGCAGAACTCCTGGGACAAAGCAATAGAGCATTACAAGGAGGCATACAAATACAATCCGAAGTTCATCTCGGCTCTCTCCACTATCGCCTACTGCTACGAAGTCAACAAAGACTACAAACAAGCACTGGAATGGTACGAGAAGTACCTGAAAGTAGCAAAGAAAGGCTCCAAGGGCTACGAGTTCGCCTCCAAGAGAATAGCTTTCCTTAAAGGCGAACTGTTTATGGAGGAGAAAGAATAGCCTCTGTTTACCCTCTGCTTGGAAGCGCCCGGCCCGAAGTCTTGAGGGCCACAGTATCAAGAACGCCGTCGGAGAGGACCTGACGGCCATTTATGAATACCCTCTTTATGCCGAAGGACTTTTCCTGATCGGGTATGGCGTCCTTCATCTCGGCCTCGTCAAATACGGTGATGTCGGCATAATAACCCGGTTTGAGGTAACCGCGGTCGGGTATGCTGAAGCGGTCGGCTACGGCGCCGGTCATCTTGCGGATGGTGCGGGGCATCGTGTCGCCCTCACCGCGCAGCGAGCAGCGGATGAACTTGGGGAAGCAGTCGTAAATGGCGGGATTCTGGATTCCGTAGTCCTCAACCCAGGCGTCGGTCATATATAGGACATTGTCACGCCTGGACTGCCACTGGATAATCTCCGGCGTGCTGTACGGGCCCATATTGACACGTCCTTTGAAGTTGGACATTTCGCACAGGTCGAGGTAAGCGTCTATGTCCGACTTGCCCCATTCCCTGGCAATCTGGTGGACGGTCTTGCCCTCGTACTGCTCCATTCCGGGGCCGAGGTAGGCAATCACGATATCCTTCCATCCGAAGCCGAGCATCTTCATTGACAAGGTTGCCATTATGGAGAACTTGAGCTTGGTGAACGGCTTGCGGCGGTCGGCGGCAGACAGCTCCTGGAACCAGTTGGGCAGGAAGACGGTCATTACCGACACTCCCAACAGCTCGTTGTAGATGTCGAATCCGGCGTCGATTCCCTCCTTGCGAAGGTCGTCTATGATGCGATGGAGCTCTTCTTTGCATTTGAAAGTGCTGCGGCCGACGAATATGGCGTGCGAGTACTGCAGCTTGAGATGCGTGCCCTTTGACATCTCCACAAGTTCATCCAGAGCGCGCAGGATATGCGGCCTGCCGAAGATGGGATAGTCCAGGGAAACGGCCGATTCCGCCCTGGGATGCACGGTGAGCGGGCGGTCGTATTTCTCGGCCAGCAACGCAACGTCCCTGGTCTCGGCCACGCTGGAGTAACGGCCGGGCTCATACATCATACCAAGTGAAAGACCGCAGGCGCCTTCCTTGAGGCCCTGTTCCATTATGGCGAGCATACGCTCTTTTTCCTCGGGCGTAAGGGCCCTGTTTTCCCATCCGGATACGCTGGTGCGGGCGGAGCAGTGCCCCACGAGCACCGCCAGATTGCAGGGATTGTTGCGGTCTATTGCCTCGAAGAAAGACTTAACCGTGGGATAGACGCCCGTCTTGTCGTCTCCCGAGTAGCCGAAAAGGCCGCCGCCTATCTGGTCGAGATGACTTGTATCCGCCTCGAATCCTACGGCTGAAAGGCCGCAGTTGCCGGCGATGAAGGAGGTAATTCCCTGACGGATGAAGGGCTCGAAGTACTTGAGGGGCTCTTTCTTGATCGCGAACCAGTCGTTGTGGGAATGGGCGTCGAAAAAGCCTGAAGAAACGCTCAGGCCGCCAAGGTCCACGACCTCGTCCGCTTCCTGGTCCAGCGCCGCTCCTACGGCTGCAATCTTGTCATCTTCAATGAGAATGTCTCCTGTGAAGGCATCGTTTGAGCTGCCGTCATAGATTTTTCCGTTCTTTAAAAGGATTCGCATAAGCTTGTTGGTTATTCATCCTTGCAAAGCTACGAAATATTTCATTTTATTTTTCGGGATACCGTTTCTTTTCTATTTTTGCATAGAATATAAACAGTTATGGATAAGATTGTTATACTGGACTTCGGCTCGCAGGTCACCCAGCTCATTGGCCGCCGCCTGAGGGAGCTGAATGTCTATTGTGAATTATTCCCATACAGTAAAGTGCCGCCCATTGACCCGGGAGTAAAGGGTGTCATCCTCTCCGGAAGCCCTTGCTCCGTAAGGGATGCCGGGGCTCCACAAGTGGATTTAACCCCGATCCGCGGCAAGCTTCCCATCCTTGGCATATGCTATGGAGCGCAGTACCTTGCCTGGAAAGGCGGCGGAAAAGTTGAGGCGTCGAACACCCGCGAGTACGGCCGGGCTATCCTCAAAGTCCTCAGGCCCTCCCCTCTTCTGGAGGGCATAAGCCCAACAACTCAGGTGTGGATGTCGCACGGAGACACCATATCGGCCCTCCCGGCCGGGGCTTCTGCCATCGCCTCAACCGAAGACGTGGCGAACGCGGCCTACCAGTTTGACGGGGAGCCTACATTCGCCGTACAGTTTCATCCCGAAGTGTATCATACGGAAGAAGGCTCCAGGATGCTTTCCAACTTCGCTTTTGGCATCTGCGGCTGCAAGGGGGACTGGACGCCGGATTCATTCATCGAAACCACGGTAGAAGCCCTCCGAAGGGAGATCGGCCAGGATAAGGCTATCCTTGGCCTTTCGGGAGGAGTGGATTCAACCGTTGCGGCGGTGCTGCTGAACAAGGCTATCGGAAGCAGGCTCACCTGCATCTTTGTTAACAACGGCCTTCTGCGCAAGAACGAATTCAGCACCGTCCTGGCGTCTTATAACGATATGGGCCTTAATGTCATAGGGGCAGATGCCGCCGATGCTTTCCTCAAAGGGCTGAAAGGCCTCTCGGATCCTGAAGCCAAGCGCAAGGCCATCGGGCGGATCTTTGTGGAGACTTTTAACAAGTACGCCTCGCAGATAGAAGGAGTCCGCTACCTTGCCCAGGGCACGATATACCCCGATGTGATTGAAAGCGCCGGAGTCTCCGGAATCGCTTCCAAGATAAAGAGCCATCACAACGTGGGCGGACTTCCGGAGAAAATGAGCCTTAAAGTGGTGGAGCCCCTGCGGATGTTGTTCAAAGACGAAGTCCGCCGCGTGGGCCGTGCCCTCGGCATAAAGGAAGAGCTCATAAACCGCCACCCTTTCCCCGGACCGTCGCTGGCTGTCCGTATCATAGGTGAAGTGACGGAAGAAAAACTCTCCGTCCTGAGGGAAGCCGACGACATATTCATACGGGCCCTCAGAAGTTACGACTGCACCGGTATGGGCTATTCATCTGCCTCTGACCCCCGGACGATGGCAACCACGCTCTACGATGCCATATGGCAGGCCGGCGTAATCCTTCTGCCCGTAAGGAGCGTGGGCGTTATGGGCGATGAGCGTACCTATCAGAATCCGGTCGCCCTGCGCGCCGTGGTGTCGACGGACGCAATGACGGCCGACTGGTTCCCGCTCCCTTATGACTTCCTCCGCAACGTTTCAAATGAAATTATCCGCAAGGTCCGGGGCGTGAACCGCGTGGTCTATGATATTTCTTCCAAGCCCCCGGCAACCATCGAATGGGAGTAACAGGACTTTTTTATCGGCAAGAAAATGAACACAAAATACATATTTGTAACAGGTGGCGTAGCCTCCTCCCTTGGGAAGGGAATCATTGCCGCCTCTTTAGCCAAATTACTGCAGGCCAGAGGTTTGCGCGTTACGATCCAGAAGTTCGACCCTTATCTCAACATCGACCCCGGCACCCTTAATCCCTATGAGCACGGAGAGTGTTATGTGACGGAGGACGGAGCGGAGACCGACCTCGACCTCGGCCACTACGAACGTTTTCTGGGGATACACACATCCCAGGCCAACAATGTTACCACAGGCAGGATATACAACACGGTGATTTCCCGGGAGAGAAAGGGCGATTATCTTGGAAAAACCGTCCAGATTGTACCTCATATTACGGATGAAATCAAGCGGAGGATGCTGCTGCTCGGCAAAACCGGAAATTATGACGTGGTCATTACTGAAGTAGGCGGTACTGTGGGCGATATGGAAAGCCAGCCCTTTGTAGAGGCTATGCGTCAGTTGCAGTGGGAGATGCCGGAAGAAGATTTCCTGAGTATTCACCTCACATTGATTCCATACCTAAAAGCCGCACAGGAGCTAAAGACAAAGCCCACGCAGCATTCCGTCCAGAAGCTCCAGTCACAGGGCGTACATCCGGACATTATCGTGTGCCGCACCGAGAAGGAGCTTACTCCTGAGCTCAGGCGCAAAATAGCCTTGTTCTGCAACGTAAAGCCGGGTCACGTAATCCAGTCGATGGATGCCTGGAGCATTTACCAGGTTCCGTTCAATATGGAAGCCGAACACCTTGACGAACTTGTGGTGAATAAATTGGAAATTCCCGGTCTTCCGGAGCCTGACCTTTCCGGTTTTAAATCATTTCTTGAACGGCTCCGGAACCCGCAGCGTGAAGTAGACATTGCCCTGGTTGGAAAATATGTGGAGCTGCAGGACGCCTACAAAAGCATACAGGAGAGTTTTGTCCACGCCGGAGCAGCCAACCAGTGCAAAGTCAACGTCCATTGCATCCATTCCGAGCATCTTGACCCGTCCAATGTTGAGGAAGTTCTGGGACAGATGAAGGGTATTCTGGTAGCACCGGGATTTGGCTCCCGCGGTCTGGAAGGCAAAATTTGCGCAGTGAAATATGCCCGTGAGCACGGCGTGCCGTTCTTTGGAATATGTCTTGGAATGCAGATGGCTGTGGTGGAATTTGCCCGTAATGTCATTGGATGGGCTGATGCAGCATCAACGGAGGATAATCCGGACACATCCCATCCGGTCATAGATATGATGGAGGAACAGAAGAAGCTGACACTCAAGGGCGGAACGATGCGCCTGGGGGCATATCCCTGCAAATTGAAGGAAGGAACGCTTGCCCACAGAATATACGACGCCGACTATATTTCGGAGCGCCATCGTCACCGTTACGAATTCAATAATGAGTATCTGCAGACCTTTCAGGATGCGGGAATGGTGTTCAGCGGGATAAACCCCGACCACAATCTGGTAGAGATGATAGAATTACCGTCACATCCATTCTTCATTGCCGTCCAGTTCCACCCCGAGCTAAAGAGTACGCCTGAAAAGCCGCAGCCCATTTTTGTTCATTTTGTGCGTGCTGCGTTAGTCAAGGCATAAGGCCGCGGGATGAAGGTCAGCAGCTTTCCCTGATTACCAGGGTGGGCTGCACAAGCTGCTGCACCGGCGCCGGAAGCGGAAGGCCCGAGTGATGCGCCTCCATTAAGGAAAACAGGGTATCTACAGCTATCTTGCCGGCTTCCCGCAAGGGCTGTTCCACCCTCGAGACAGGAGGGTTCATAAAGTCCAGGAAACCGTTGTTGTCATAAGATATTACCCCGACGTCCTTACCCTCGGTAATGCCAAGCTTGCGCAAGGCGGAAATGGTTCCGAGAAGAATGGTGGCACTGAATGCGAAGACTGCATCGTATGCCCGCGGGTTGCCTGCAAATGCGGCCAGAGCCTCCCTGTTGCCATTTTCTACGGAGAAAGCATCCCCAACCACCTTGCTCTCTACGCCGCGTCCGTTCAGTGCGTCAAGAAAGCCCCTTACACGCTCCCGGTTAGGCATAGAAGCCGGCACGCCCTGAATCGCCAGAATGCGCTTATATCCTTTGTCCGCCAGATACTTAGCTGCCATATACGCTCCGGCATAATTATCGGTACACACATACGAGAGCGAAGTTTTCTGGAAGTACCGGTCGATAAGCACCAGCGGGACATTCCGCCCTACCTCTTCGTGAAATTCAGGAGACGAAGCAACCGGAACAGCTATAATTCCGTCCACACCCCTGTCCTGGAACATCTCCAGAGCCGCCCGCTCCTCTTCTTCGGACTCGCGGGAGTCGGCCAATAGCGTATGGTACCCGCGGGCATCCAGCTGGGCTATGACAATGCTTGAGAGAGTTGCGAAAAAGGGGTTGTCTATACCGGGGACAACAAGCCCCACGGTCTGCGACTGACGGGTGCGCAAACTTTGCGCAACCAGATTGGGCCTGTAGCCGCACCGGCGGGCTTCCCGGGTAACCCTTTCCACCGCAGACTGGCTGATACGATACTTTTCTGCATTCCCCGAAAGGACTCTGGAAACAGTGGAAACCGAGTATCCAGTACGTTCCGAAATAGCCGCGAGAGTAGTTTTGTTGAGCATTTGCGAAATCGTTTGTGCTACAAAGGTAAGTAATTATATTTTTTTTCAAAACAACACTTTGTTAATAAAATATTTATTATTATGTTTGCAATATAACCTCGCGCAATCGTTTGCGCAAAACTGCACAATTAAACACACTTCATATGAGCAAAAAAGGTATCCTTGTCATCGGCAGCAGCAACACCGATATGACAGTAAAAACCAAGGAGCTCCCCCGCCCCGGAGAGACAGTACTTGGCGGGGTCTTCACTATGGGTGCCGGCGGCAAAGGCGCAAACCAGGCAGTTGCCGCACAGCGTCTTGGCGGAAATGTCAAGTTCATCTGCAAGGTGGGCAAAGACATTTTCGGCGACAACGCCATAGCACAGTACAAAAAGGAAGGCCTTGACGTAAGTGGAATACTCCGCTCGGACCAGCCTTCCGGCGTAGCCCTCATCTCCGTTGACCAGCACGCAGAAAACTGCATTGTGGTGGCTTCTGGCGCCAACGGAGACCTCACCGAAGCCGATATAGCTTCCTGCGAGAAAGAACTCAAGGAATGCGCCATCCTGCTCCTCCAGCTGGAAACTCCCATTCCCTCCGTTCTCAAGGCGGCTAAAATCGCCCACGAGGCCGGCGCCACGGTAGTCCTGAATCCCGCTCCGGCTTGCCCTCTTCCGGAAGAGATCTTCAAGTACATCGACCTCTTCATTCCAAACGAAACCGAGCTTTCCTCCTTCTGCGGAATTCCGGTCACCGACATTGCCTCGGCAGAAAAAGCCGCTGCCGCAATGCAGGCGAAGGGAGTCGGCAAGCTCATCGTAACTATGGGGAGCAAGGGCGCCCTTATCCTCGAGAGCGGCCCGTCCGTCTTTGTGCCCGCCAAGAAAGTGAAGGCCATAGACACCACAGCCGCCGGAGACACCTTCTGCGGAGCCCTCTGCGTCGCCGTCTCCGAAGGAAAGACCCTTAAGGAAGCCGCAGAATTCGCTTGCGCGGCATCGGCCCTCACCGTACAGAAGATGGGAGCCCAGAATTCAATTCCTTTCCGTAAAGATATTAACTTTTAACCCTATACCGCTATGTTTATCGTCGGCAGTTACACACTCGCAGTCATTTTCTGTTTCATTACAATGCTCTGCTGGGGCTCCTGGGGAAACACCCAGAAACTCGCAGCAAAGAGCTGGAGATATGAACTGTTCTACTGGGACTATGTAATAGGCATGGTCCTGTTCTCCCTGCTTCTTGCCTTCACGGCAGGATCCATCGGAGCAGAAGGCCGTCCTTTCCTCCAGGATCTCGGCCAGGCCAGTTGGTCAAGTATCGGATGGGTGCTCCTAGGCGCACTTGTATTCAACGTCTCCAACATTCTGCTTTCGGCCTCAACATCCATCGCCGGCCTTGCAGTGGCATTCCCTCTTGGAGTAGGTATCGCACTTGTTATGGGCGTGCTGAACAACCTTCTGCTGCACCCCGTGGCCGGTCAGAACACCACCCTCCTCTGGATCGGCGTCGCTTTGGTTGTAGTTGCCGTGATCTGCAACGGCATTGCTTCCGGCAAGGTTTCCAACGAGCAGAGAGACCCCAAACAGAACCGCAAGGGCATCATTCTCGCCGTCTTTGCCGGCCTCATTATGTCCTTCTTCTCGGCTCTTGTGTATAATGGCGTCGACCTCGACAACTTCGCCGCCCCCGCAGCCGGAAAGCTCACCCCTTACACCGCAATGGTAATCTTTGCCCTGGGCGTTTTCCTGAGCAATTTCATCGTCAACACCATCGTGATGAAGAAGCCCTTCGTCGGAGAGCCCGTTACTTACAAGCAGTACTTCTCCGGCAACTTCAAAACCCACCTGGTGGGCATTCTTGGCGGTGCAATCTGGGCTCTGGGTACCTCCCTCAACTACATCAGCGCAGGCAAGGCTGGAGCGGCGGTTTCTTACGCCCTCGGCCAGGGAGCACCTATGATCGCAGCCATCTGGGGCGTCTTTATCTGGAAGGAATTCAAAGGCGCCAAGAAGGGTGTCTATGGCCTCCTGGCCCTGATGTTCGCCCTTTTCATTGCAGGCCTTGCCTGTATTGTGGTAGCTGGAATGTAGTATGAAACATTTCATCATAACGATCATTGCTCTGCTGTCGGTTCTGGGCCTTTTCGCCCAGAACAGGACTATCAACGGAAAGGTCGTCGACGAGACAGGGGAACCGCTTCCGGGCACTACTGTCGTTGCCGGCGGGAGCTATGCGATTACCGATACCGACGGACGCTTCACCCTGACCGCAAAGACGGGAGAAAACGTTACCGTTTCCTGCCTGGGCTATGACGACTTTGTGTTCACCGTTGGAAACAACAACGAGACCATTTCCATCAGCATGGTTCCTTCCGCCGCTACCATGCTCAACGAGGCGGTCTCAATCGGTTACGGAAAGACCACCAAGAAGGAACTTACGGGATCGGTCGCCAGTCTTAAGTCGGACGACATGGACCTTGGCTCCTTCACCAACGCCGGAGGAATGCTCCAGGGCAAGGTTGCCGGTCTTACTGTGGTCAACCCCGACGGCGGCGACCCCAACGCATCGTACCAGTTCCTTCTGCGAGGCACAAACACCCTTGCCGCAGGACAGGGCCCTCTTATCATCATCGACGGCGTCGTTGATGCCGACCTTCGCAACATCAACTTCCAGGAAGTGGAATCGATGGACGTCCTCAAAGACGGTTCCGCAGCTGCCATCTACGGCACGAGGGGAACCAACGGCGTCATCATCATCACCACTAAAAGGGCGAAGAGCGGAACTACCAGCGTCCAGTACGACGGCCAGGTTTCCGTGCAGGCGGTGCAGTCGCGGGCCGTTCCTATGACTGCGAAAGAATTTGAATACACCATCAAGAACTATGCTCCCGGAAAGGCCGGTTCCCTTTACGGATACGATACCGACTGGTTCAAGGAAATCACCCGTACTCCTATAAGCCACAAGCATAGTGTGGCCGTGGCCGGAGGAACCGAGTCCTTCTCTCACAGAACCGTTCTCAACCTGGAGAAAAACCAGGGCCTGCAGATTGGCAACGAAGCCTCCAAGTACCTGATAAAGACCAACATCAGGCAGACCGCTATAGAAGGCTGGCTGGATATGGAGTACAACTTAAGCTATGTGAAGCGCCAGTCAACCCCCGCCAACTACGGCGCTTTCCGGCAGGCTTTCACCCGTAACCCCACGGAGCCCGTCTATGACACGGACGACACCGTAAACGGTGGATACTTCACCTTGACCGAATCCGATTATTCCAATCCTGTGGCCATGATCAAAGAGCGTTACGCAAACAACGAGACCAGCAATCTCCTGGCAAATGTCCGCGCCACGCTCAACATCCTGCCCATAGAGGGACTCAAATGGGATAATTTCCTGAGTTACAACGATGAGAAGTATTTCAGCCAGGAATATAAGACCTCCTTCTATCCCGGCAGTGTCGGCAAGAAGGGCGTTGCATATTCGTCCGGAGACGCCTATGACAACCTACAGTGGGAAAGCACTCTGCAGTACTCCCGGGTATTCGGCGGCCACTCCATCCAGGGTGTCCTTGGATATACCTGGCAGGAGCAGATGAGCTGGAGCACCAACATGGAGAACTACGGCTTCGACTCCGACTTCTACAAGGCCAACAACATGGGGGCCGGAACTGCCCTCAAGGAAGGTCTGGCCGACATGAAAACAAACCGTACATCCAGCCGCTACATTGCCTTCTTCGGCCGTGCTATATGGAACTACCAGGAGAAATACCTGGCATCCGTTTCTCTCCGGCGCGACGGCTCCAGCCGCTTTGGCAAGAACCACAAATGGGGTTGGTTCCCGGCTGTAAGCGTCGGCTGGCGTATCAGCGAGGAGTCCTGGATGAAGGATCTCAAGTGGCTTTCGGAACTCAAGTTGCGTGCAGGTTACGGCGTTACCGGCAATCAGGATTTCTCCAATTACAAGTCACTGATGCTTATGTCAACCAGCACCAGTTTCTATTATAACGGCGAATGGATCAATTCATACGCCCCTGCGTCCAATGCGAATCCCGAACTGCGCTGGGAGCGCAAGAGCGAATTCAACGTGGGCGTTGACTTCTCCTTCTTTGAAGGAAGGCTGGGCGGTAACCTCGATTACTATTACCGGCTCACCACCGACCTCCTTTATGAGTATAACGTTCCAGTGCCTCCGTACGACTACAAAACCCTGTTCACCAATGTAGGCTCCATAAGTAATACCGGTATAGAGCTCACTCTGTATGCGACTCCGGTCAAGACGAAGGACTTTGTATGGAACACCAGCCTCGTAGCTGCGCATAACGGAAACAAACTAATAAAATTTACCAACGAGGAATTCCAGAACCAAGATTACGAGATCGGCTGGATAGCCACCCCGGTGGGCGCTTATGTACAGAGACTTATCGAAGATGAGAGCCTGGGGTCGTTCTACGCCCCCATCTGGGACAGCGTCGGTTCCGATGGTTCGGATGTCCTTAAGAACGAATTCATGGGCAAGGTTCCCACCGCAAAGTGGTCGAGGATAGGTTCGGCTTACCCCGATGTCACCCTTGGCTGGAGTAACAGCCTTAAGTACAAAGCCTTTACATTGAGCGCCACGCTTCGCGCATCCATAGGCGGAAAGGTATTCAACTCCTACCGTGCCAATTATGAGAGCCTGCACCAGATAGGCCTACGCAACATACTTGCCAGCTGGCTGGAGAACACCGCATACACCGGGGAAATCCGTTACTCTTCCAAATACATCGAAGATGCAACGTATATGAAGCTGGACAACGTCTCCATCAGCTACGACCTCCCGTTTCACAACAAGTTCATACACGGCGGCAAGATCTTCCTCTCAGGGCAGAACCTGCTGTGCATCACCGGCTATAAGGGCGTAGACCCTGAGGTCAGCCTCACCGGACTCACTCCTGGTATAGAGAGCACAAGCTACTATCCCAGAACCATGATATTCTCACTTGGAGCAACTCTCAACCTCTAATCCGGCATGGTATGAAAAAGGCATTAACAATATTTTGGGGAGTCGTCATTCTGGCCGCCTGCACCAACCTGGACGAGCAAATTTATTCCAAGATTTCCAAGGAGAACTTCTTCACCACTGAAGAGCAGTTCGTAAAGTATTCGGCCAGGGCTTATTCTTCCCTCCAGCACTGGGGGACCGAGAAAAGCCTCTGGACATTCGTCATACAGAACACCAACGAAGTGTGCGTCCCCGTCAATCCGAATGGCGGCTGGTGGGATGACGGACGTTACAACGAAGTGCATGTCCACAGCATTTCCAGCAGCAACCGGCTTCTGGAAATGGCTTGGGAGTACTGCTTCAATGGCATCACCGCCTGCAACGACGTCCTGGACATGTTCGAAAGCGTTGAAAAGGATTTCGACGCCAAAGACCGCGTCGTGGCCGAGGTCAAGGTACTCCGGGCATATTACTACCTCTGCGCGATAGATAACTGGGGCAGCGTTCCCTATTCCGTCAGCAAAAAAGACAAGGCTCTGCCGGAGAAGAAAGACCGCGCCTTCATGTTCAAGTTCATAGAAGACGAAATAAACGAAAACATCGACAAGCTGCAGACCAACCCCACCCCTGACTATTACGGCCGCATCACCCGCGGAACGGCTAACGCCATCCTCGCCAAGCTCTACCTGAATGCGGAGAAGTGGATAGGTACTACAAAATGGAAAGAAGCTGAGGCTGCCTGCAATGATATCATTCAAAGCGGCAAATACAGGCTTGCGGAAAAGTACAAAGACAACTTCGGCGTCAACAACGAAAATAGCCCCGAGCAGATTCTTGCAATTCCATACAGCACGGTGTACACCACTTCTGACCACAATGCTTTCTTAATCTACATGTCCACTCTTCCTGCAGACCTGTGCTCGCCTTTCGGCATAAATGCGCAGGCCTGGGACGGACTTTGCGGAGAACCCGATTTCCTGGCCAGTTACGATCCGGCCGACACCCGCAAGAAAGACACCTGGCTCTTCGGACAGATGTACGACAAGGATGACAAACCCATCGAATATTCGAAAGGCATCCCTTATGTCATCGATTCCGACATGCCGGAGAGCGTCTTTGGCAAAGATTCGCGCAGGGAGGCCCTCCAGGGCGCCCGCATCGGCAAATGGACATATCAGAGCGACGGACGCCTTACCGGTGGACAAGTGGGTATGGACAATGATTTCTTCCTGATCCGCTATGCCGACGTGGTCTTGATGTACGTAGAGGCTCTGGTACGCCAAGGCAGGACGGCCGAAGCCGCAGAGGTAGCCGATTTCAAGGCAATTCGCCGGCGTGCCGGGCTTGAGCCCATGACCGATGCGGATCTTACACTGGACAATTTGTACTGGGAAAGGGCGCACGAACTCGCCATCGAAGGATGGTCACGTCAAGATATGATACGCTTCGACAAGTATCTTGATGCCTGGTGGGCCAAACCGGCCAAGGATGCCTCGGACCTTATCCTTCCTATTCCCAAGACAGCTATCGCTGCTAATCCAAACCTTAAGTAGGATGAAAAGACTCCTTTCAATAGCATTACTGGTCATGTCGATGGCTTCCTGCGCCCAAAAGCCGCTGGAGATTACCCGCACGCAGCTCAAGGACAAGATTGCCGGCGCCTGGCTGGGACAGATGGTGGGCAACATCTACGGACTTGAATACGAAAACAAGTTCGTGGATGAGCCCGGCGAGGGTCCCTTCGTCTTCAACAAAGCCATACGCAAGATGACCGATGTTGACGGAGCCTTCTCCGACGACGATACCGACGTAGAGTACCTCTATCTCTTGATGATGGAGAAAAACGGCGTGGATCCCACTTACGCACAGGTAAAAGAAAGCTGGATGTACCACATCCGCGACAGGGTATGGCTCGCAAACCGCGCCGCCCTTGGCCTTATGCACTATGGTTTTACCCCTCCTCTCACCGGTGACAAGCGTTACAATCCCCACTGGTTCCAGATCGACCCGCAGCTTATAAATGAGATCTGGGCTTATACCGCACCCGGTATGCCTTTGTATGCGGCAGGTATATCCGACTGGGCGGCCCGCATTACCTCCGACGACTGGGCCGCATCACCTACCGTAGTGTACGGGGCTATGTACTCCGAGGCTTTCTTCGAGTCCGACATCCCCACGCTGGTGCGTCACGCCAAGGAATATCTTCCCAAGGAAGACCGCTTCCGCGCCATCATCGACGAGTGCCTTGACCTCTGGCAGAAGCATCCCGACGACTGGAAGGCCTCCCGCAAGGTAATCGCAGACGAGCTGTACGTGAACGAACCGGATATCACAAAGAGCATCTGGAACGCCGACCTCAACGGCGCCATGGGCATACTTGCCCTGCTGTACGGCGACGGAGACATCGAGAAAACCCTGCTTATCGGCTGCGCGCTCGGCTTCGACTGCGACAATCAGACCGCTACCATCTGCGGCTTGCTTGGAGTAATCAATGGCGTTGAGAGCGTCCCTATGGACCGCGCAATGCCTTTCGAGCACTGGACAAAGCCCTTCAACGACCGGTACATCAATGTCACCCGCTACGACATGCCCGACGCCTCCATAGAAGACATCATCGAGCGCACCGTGGTGCTGGCAGAAAAGAATATCCTGGCCCGCGGAGGTAAAGTCCGGGAAGAAAACGGCGAGAAGATATACACCATCAACCGCAAGGCCCGCTTCAAAGCGGCAAAAGAGGCAGCGGCTACATTTACCCTTCCGGCCGACCGCGGACGGAACCTGGCCCCTGAAGCCGCAGAGATCCTGGCACTTACGCGCGAGACAGACCGTGCTACCCTGGATTCCTGCTGGCTCACTATTCCGGTATCTTACCGTGCCTACACGGTCGATGTGATCAACGACGGCGTGGTGGGCGGCCCCGGAGCGGCATTCTACTCCCTGGGCAGCAAGTCCAACGCCCCGAAGCAGGATTACTTCGGCTACCGCTGGGAGGAGCCTGTCACAACGGACATGATCTCGTTCCACTATGGTCCGCTTGAGGAATTCGGCGGCTGGTACAGCAACCTGCATCCCGAATACCTGGACGAAAACGGCGACTGGCAGCCGATCGAGGCTACGGTCACTCCCGACTGGCCTTTCAGCGACGAGGTATTCTTCCAGCCGCACAACGGCGAGTTCATCTTCAGCTTCCCCAAGGTTACCACCACCGCCATCCGCGTAATCGGCGACGATGCCGTCCTCATCCACTGGAACAAGTACACCAAAGACGTATCGGCCTTTATTTCAATTACCGAACTGCAGGTTTATGAAGCGAAGTAGCTTAATACTGATTATCGCCCTCTGCGCCGCCTGTACCCCAAAGGTGCCGGAAAGCATAACCATCTCCAAGGATGCGCTGAAGGATAAGATCATGGGCGGCTGGGCAGGCCAGACTATAGGCGTCGTTTACGGTGCCCCCACAGAATTCAAGTTCACCGGAACCCTGATTCCGGACAACATTCCCATCTCCTGGGGAGAAGGCTATGTGAAGCATTGGTGGGACCGCAAACCGGGGCTGTTCGACGATGTTTACAACGACCTCACATTCGCCGAGGCATTCGAGCAGCTGGGCCTGGACGCTTCGTCCAAGGACCTTGCAATGCGTTTCGCTTATGCGCCTTACCACCTTGCCCACGCCAATCAGGCGGGACGCTACAATGTTCGCCAGGGCATAATGCCTCCGGAATCCGGAAACTGGCTCAACAACCCGCACGCGGACGACCTGGACTTCCAGATTGAAGCCGATTTCGTGGGCATGATGGCTCCCGGAATGATTCCACAGGCCCTTGACATCGCGGATCGGGTGGGACACATTATGAACAGCGGCGACGGATTCTACGGCGGCGCCTTCGTGGCAGGCCTGTACAGTGCCGCATTTGTAGAGAGCGACCCGGCGAAGATCGTTGACATGGCTCTGGAGGGCATCCCCCGGGAGAGCACCTTCTGGCAGTGCGTGAACGATGTGCGCGTGCTGCACAAGAAGTATCCTGCCGACTGGAAACAAGCCTGGTTCGAGCTTCTCAAGAAGTGGGACCGCGACACGGGCTGCCCCAAGGGAGTTTTCCTCAGCTTCAACATCGACGCAAAGATAAACTCCGCATACGTGGCCATGGGCCTTCTGTACGGCGGTGGCGACTTTGGCAAGTCCCTTGAGATTGCCACCCGCTGCGGACAAGATTCTGACTGTAATCCCGCTACCGTGGGAGGCGTCCTGGGCGTAGTCCTCGGTCTCGAGAAGATGCCCTCGTTCTGGAAAGACCCCGTAATGGAAATCTGGGACCTGGACTTCGAAGGAACGGACGTATCGCTTGCCAAAGGCTCCCTTTACAGCTACGGCCAGGCACTGCAGCTCATAGAGAAAAATGGCGGCGAGGTACGCGAGAGTGATGTCGTCATTCCGCAGAAGCCCGTTACCGTGCTGCCGCTGGAGCAAAACTTCGTCAACACTTTCCCCATCTACCGCGACCAGAAAGATGCCTGGATGTCAGACACTTACGAGTTCGACTTCTCCGGCAACGGCTTTGTGATCTGGGGCAACCTGGTGTGCCTGCGCGGAATCACGGCCGACTACGCCGCCCGCGTAAGCAAGAAGCACGTGGGCAGCGAGGTCTTCGCCCTTGCAGAAGAAGACGACCCCTATGTGGCTGAGATTGAGGTTTGGATCGACGGCGAACTGGACCAGGTGTCACTCCTGCCCATGAAAGGCACGTCCCGGAAGCTTGAACCTGCGTGGAAATACTGCCTCCCGGAGGGCCGCCACAATGTTAAGATGATCTGGAAAAACCCTCGGAGCGACACCTATCTTCTCCGCATCAACGCCATTCAATACTATAGCGAGAAACCCAATGAAGACGTCTATTACCATAATTAGCTCCCTGCTCCTGCTTGCCGCCTGCACCGCAAAGGTGCCTTACGGCCAGACCGTCACAATGGATGACGCCACCCTTATGGACAAGATCAAGGGCGGCTGGTATGGCCAGACCATAGGCTGTACTTACGGAGGCCCGACGGAGTTCAAATACAAAGGCGGCCTGATGATGGACGAAATCCCCATTCCCTGGTACGACGACTACATCTACGACACCTTCATTGAAGATCCCGGCCTCTACGATGACGTCTATATGGACCTCACCTTTATGGAGACTATGCTTCGTTACGGCCTGGACGCCCCGGTTGACGAGTATGCCAAGGCTTTCGCTTACGCCGACTACAAGCTCTGGCACGCCAACCAGGCGGCCCGCTACAACATCCTCAACGGGCGGGGAGCACCGGAAAGCGGTCATTGGAAGCACAACCCCCACGCAGACGACATAGACTTTCAGATCGAGGCCGATTTCATTGGAATGCTCTACCCCGGTCAGGTAAACAAGGCGTCGGAGCTTAGCGACCGCATAGGCCACATTATGAACTACGGCGACGGCTGGTACGGCGGTGTGTTCATAGGCGCAATGTACTGTCTGGCTTACGTCTGCGACGATATTCCCACTATCGTCACCGAGGCCTTGAAGACAATACCGGAGGGCACAAAGTTCCACAGCACCATATCCGATGTCGTCAAGTATTGGAAAAAATACCCTAAAGACTGGAAGCAGTGCTGGTTCGAGGTTACGAACCGCCACGCAAACGATATAGGCTGTCCCGAGGGCGTTTGGAACGGATTCAACATCGACGCCACCATCAACTCGGCGTTCGTGGTCATAGGCCTGCTGTACGGCGGAGGGGATTTTCTCAAGACAATGGACATTTCCACCCGCTGCGGCAACGATTCAGACTGCAATCCGGCTTCGGCCGCCGGCATACTCGGCGTGATGTACGGGTACGACGCCATCCCTGAATACTGGAAGAAAGGCGCAGAACGCATAAAGGACATCCCGTTCCCCTACACTTCGCTTAGCCTTGATCAGGTGTGCCGAGAGAACTTTAAGCTGATAAAAAATCTGTCCGCATGCAAGGAACAGGGGGGTGAGTGTATTTATATAGATGTGGAGACTCCGCAGTGCGTCAGGTACGAACAGAGCTTCGAGGGAATAGCACCCGTTGAAAAACGGGTCCTTAAACTGGCTTTCACCACTAGCGCAGAGCTTAGTTTCAAAGGCAGCGGCGTTGTGGTGCAGGGCAGCGTACGCAAGATAGGTCACGCGGACGATTCCTATGTCGCTTCCGTTACAGCGCTGCTGGATGGCACTGAAATCGAACACTTTACTATGCCCATTGATTATATCAAGCGCAAGTACGAAATCTTCTCCGCTTATTGCTTCGGCAGCGGAGAACACACTCTTACACTCCGCCTGGACAACCCTCATCCGGATTATGAACTTTATGCATCTGAAATGGTAGTTTATGATGAAGAGTAATATGCTGTTCTTTTTAAGCCTCACGTTGTTCCTGACATCATGCAGCTGCAACCAGAATCCACCCGACCTTCCAGATGTGGATCCTGCGGTATTCCAGCGTTATTCCAAAGACAATGTCCTCAGCAGCAAGATACTGGGCGTCGGCGTCAAATATTCCGTTTACTTCCCTGCAAGCTACAACACCGACAAAGACAAGCGCTATCCCGTAGTGTATATGCTGCACGGAATAGGAGATGACAACAATTCATGGAACGGCAATTACTTGCACGCCAACGACAAAATAGACAGCTGGACTGAACAGGGCCTGGGAGAAATGATATACGTGTTCCCGCAAGGTTACAGCTCTTATTACTGCAACCGCTACGACGGGACCTTCAGTTTTATGGATATGTTCGTCCAGGAATTCATACCCTTAATCGACAAAAGCTTCAGGACCATAGCCGACAAAGAGCACCGCGCCATTACCGGCTATTCCATGGGAGGCTTCGGTGCGATTGCCCTGGCAGAGAAGCATCCGGAGATGTTCATCGCCTGCGCACCCCTGTCCATGTCCGTCAGGACAGACTGGCAGTATAAGGAAGAGTCTCAAAACGGATGGAACAACCAATGGGGAAAGATCTTCGGCGGCTACGGCCTGGCAGGAGACGAACGCATTACCGATTATTACAAGCAGCACTGCCCCCTGTACTATTTCAACCAGGAAAACAGGGAATCCCTCTCCACCGTCCACTGGTATCTCATCTGCGGAGACAACGAGGAAAACCTGCTGTTTGCCAATGACGAGCTACATTGCATCATGCTCGACAACGGCTACGAACACGAATACCGCGTGGTCGACGGAGGACACAGTTCCTCTGTCTGGATGCCGGCCCTGAATGAAGTCCTGCCCATGTTTGATTACTACATGAACGGCGGTAAGCTGTGGTCTCCCGCAGAAATTTCCGGAGACGCTCCTGCCGTCGCAGAGACAAACGCAGACGGCTCCTACCTGTCTGATGCTTACAAACAAAAGGGCGACGGCACCGCCATGTTCATCTCGCACAATAATCTTCCGGAAGCAGACTTAAAGGCTCTTATGCATACCCTTCAGAGTTCTTCCTCAAGCTCAGCATACGCCTTACTGCCTTGTGATATCTCCCGGAAAAGCCTGACCGAATGGATTTCCGAATGGGGAGCCGCACATCCTTGCTCAAAGCGGTTCGTGCTGGGAATAGAAGAAGGAGCTGCAGCCGCGCTTGCCCTTCCTTCCGACACTTTCTCCCGCAGCTTTTACCTGAATCCTATAGTTGGCGAATCCTTCAACGTAAGCGAGAACCAGGCTATATATTTTGCCGGCACGGATGTTGACGCAAACTATTGGGACATGGATAAGCTCTACTGCGCTTGCAAGCGGAACGGTGCCGCGTTCGAATATCGCATAGTGGACGGAACCAACTCCTCTGCATACAATCTTAACAATAGTCTACAATCAATTAAATCCTATATTTCATATTAACCCTTTATTATTATCATCATGAAAAAAATCATCATTGCAATCGCCGTCCTGGCCGTAGCAGCACTTGCTCTTTCCTGCGAAAAGGTTCCTGAGCCCAAAATTCAGAAACGCCTCACCATGTGCGGCGACCAGTGGGACAAGTACGCTTTCTCTTATGGCGCAGACGGCAAACTCACCCTCGTAAACCGTAACGACGGTGAGCGCACCTGGACTTTTACATGGTCCGGAAACGTCGGCACCGCCAAGTATGTCAAGGAACAAGAAGAGAAAGGCAACTGGACATTCACCCTCGGCAGCAACGGTTACCTCAGCTCCTGGTCCAATGAATGGGGCGACACTTGGGGATTCACCTACGACAGTCAGAATTATCTCACCAAGATCGTCCGCACCGACAAGGACAATGCCGTTAAGGCAAACTGCGTCTGGACAAACGGCGACCTCACAAAGTGGTCCCGCATCAAGGACGACAACTCCGAGGAGTGGAAAATCCAGAGCTTCCTCGAGGACGAGAATGTGGCCGGCATCTTCGCCGACGCTTCCGACAAGGCCGGTGTAGACCGCTGGATCTTTGAGGTCGGCTTCTGCGGAAAGGCTTCCAAGCACCTGCTTGACCAGGCTGCATGGGAAGGCAGCGAGGCTATTGCAGTCCACACCTATGAGAAGGACGATGACGGCTTCGTCACCAAAGTCAATAAAGTTTACGATGGTGGTGATCCCGAAATCTATGAGTACTCCTGGGAAGTCCTGTCGAAGTAATCTTCCTGCTTTACCTCAAAACCAAGGGGCCAGGCTTCGAAGTTTGACCCCTTTTTCTATTTGTGTTTTAGCTTTGAAATAACTACTTTTGTTACAATCGGAGCTACAATAATGACAGCCCTTCTCTCAATAATACTCCAAGTGGCGCTCGGAGCCATCGCACAAAGCCCAAACCTCTCGGCGGGAAGCCTTTGCGGATACTTTCCTCAAGATACAGTTTCAACTCAGCCCCCAAAAGGTTACAAGCCCTTCTACATCAGCATTGTTGCCAGGCACGGGAGCCGTTATCTGAGCCATTCCGATTCTATAACTTTCCGTATTGCCGACACCTTGGCGACGATGGCCGCCAAGGGGATGCTGACCTCCGACGGCCTTGCCTTGATGGAAGATATACAGATGATCAAGTCGATGACAGAAGGGCATTTGGGAGAGCTTACCCCACTGGGAGCCAGCGAGCATCAGCAAATCTGCGCCAGGATGTACCGCCATTATCCGGAGGTATTCTCGAATAAGTCGCGCCTTAATCTGTACGCCGAATCCACTAAAGTAATGCGGGTGCAAAAAAGCATGGAGGCTTTTACGGAAGAGCTCCAAAGACGGGCCCCTGCACTTTTAATCAACTCTTCGGTCAAAGGGTGGGAAGACCAGCCGGCGAACAAGGGTGTCGTCGGTTATTCTTTGAACGACGAGGAAAAAGTACAAGGGAAAAAGGATGAAAGACGGTTTGCCGGCATAGCGTCGGATCTGCAGAGCGGATATGACCTGCAGACATTTGCAGGGCGGATATTCACCGACCCTCAGTCAGTGGCGCCTTCTTCTCTGGAATTCGTTGCGAACACCTCTTTTTTGTGCCTCAAAACGGGATGCCTCACATCGCCTGCCACAATGCCCGCGATGGATAAATACTTCACTCCGGAAGAACTCTATTACCTATGGCTGCCCGGATCGATGTACTGGGCCTGCTACCTTAATTATCCCGGCTATGAATATCCCAGGACAAGGCGTCACGGCGGTGGAATAATAGAACAAATCATAGAAGAAGCCGACGAGGCGATCAGGCCGCGTTCCCATACCGCCGCCACCCTGAAGTTCAGCCACGATACCTACCTGTTTCCGCTCATGACCGCCGTTCCGTTCGTCGGTACTGTCCTGGACTGCCCCGATACGGAGATCGCCGATCGGTTCCAGGATTACAACTTCATCTGCCCGGCCTGCAACGTGCAGCTTATCTTCTATCGCAAGTGCTGCAGCAAGCGGATACTGGTCAAGCTTCTGCTTAACGAGAAGGAGACGCTTATCCACGGACTTGAACCCGTCACGCTTTGCTACTACGACTGGGAGAGCGTAAAGCGCGTCTGGCAGGATTGGTGGATATCTCACAAATAGAAATCGTGTTTTATGATATCCTAAGGTTCGGTTTCTTTGATAGAAATGAAAACAACTACTGTTGCATCAGGGCCTCATTTTGACGAATTTGTACAGGCCTGCGTATCTTTCCCTGAATAGCCAGTGGAGGGGAGTGATGGGGGAAGAAAAAAAGCAAATCGGCCTCTCAAATAACTGAGAAGCCGATTATAAGTGCCTCGGGCGGGAACACTAACCATTTGGCGGAAACGCCTTATTATTAATTAGTTAAGAGTCGACTTGACGAATTTAGTGTAACATTAGTGAAACATTTCTGTCCGTTAGTGGCTTTCTATAGCGCTAATTGTCATCTTTTTTCGATTTCTCCTTGGCTTCTTTCTCCAGTTTTTTTATGGTGTCAAGATAAGCCTGCTCAACAGGAGAAAGAGTCTTGACCTGATACTTTCGGTATTCTTTCTCAGCTTTTTCCATGGCTTGCTGGTGGCTTACCGAACCGGCATCCAATAGGATCTGTTCTCCAGTGCCGGAGAGGATGCCATCCAATTGCTTGATATAGTCCTCCATATACATAGGCCGATGACGGATAGCCTGTATTTCGGCAAAGTCAAAATATCCGGAAACTATGTTGTTGAGAACCTTTAATTCTTCGGCCGTCAAATAGTTCTTCGCAATCTTGGTATCTTTTAATGTGGGTAATTCTCCCTCAAAGGTTGTCAGCCCCATAAATGGCTTGTCGGCATCGGCCCTCTCATATATCAGTTCTGCCGCGGTATGGCCGTGCGCTGCATAATGAAGCTTATTCTGGACAATCTTGAAAAAGCGGACGGACTCATCGGCCTTGGGATCATAATCTACGCTTGTGGCGTAAAGGTCAAGAACTTGCCGATAAAGGACTTTTTCTGAGGAACGGATATCCCTGATTCGGTCCAACAATTCTTTCCAATACATTCCGCCGCCATTCCCCTTGAGTCGTTTATCGTCCATGGTGAAACCTTTGACGATATATTCGTGGAGTCGTTGCGTAGCCCATTGGCGAAAGCGGGTACCAACGATGGAATGAACACGATAGCCTACGGAAATGATGACATCAAGGTTATAGAAATTCGTGGGTTTTGTAGAAAAATCGGAATTTCCGATTTTTCTTACTGAGTCACTTTCGTTCAACTCTCCACTTTGGAATACGTTAAGAATGTGTTCATTTATGGTAGATCTGGATTTTCCAAAAAGTAGGGCCATCTGATCTATTGTCAGCCACACAGTCTCATTCTCCAGCCTTACATCCAACTGAACGATTCCATCGTCAGACTGGTAAATGATAATCTCACCTTTATTCTCATTTTCCATAACAAATCATTTTCCCAAATGTAGCTTTTTTTCTTTGTCCTTGCAATAATGAGATATTTCTTTCCAGATCTAAGATATGGACATCATATTTGTGCCACCTATAAAGACAAACAGCCTCGTATGTGTGTACAAGACTGTTTTTTGTGCCTCGGGCGGTGGTTAGGATATTGGAGGTAGGCGATACACTTGTCATTTTCGGTGAGATATTGAGTAATAGGGCATTATAATTGCTGGCATATCAGCCATATGAAGATTCGAGCTATCATACTGTCCCTCTTTTTGTTGCTCCCGCTATATAGTTGGAGCAGCACGACTCGTCAGATACGCGACACGCTCATTATGGGCAATGTCAAATATGCTATCAATCAAGCTCCGCTGGGTCACCTGGATTCTTTGCATTATTTCTCTTTAAAGGATCAGGTCGGCTTTGATTTGGTCTTTTCCTGGAACTTCCGTGGTTATGTGGCCACGTGGCGTGTCAATGGCAATAAACTCTATCTTGAAACATTGGAAACGGGCTCAGACAAGGCCGATTTTAGGGATGTCTTAAAGGATTTCCAGGACAGTAGTGGTGGTATTTTTGCCTCCTGGTTCAGCGGGACAGTCATTTGCGGAACAGGCCCCATCCTTTGTGTGTCGGGCACCGGATGGGACGATTTGAATGAGACCGAGGTTGAACTTATTATCAAATCTGGTGTTGTGACGGCCTCCCGCAAATACCGCAATAAACAACACAAGGGGACGATCAACAGGGGGTATTGCCACAACTAGTGGGTGAACTACAATATACTTATAATCAAATGGTTATAAGTATGCCATTATATCAAGATGACTTTATAGAGAGTCTATCTGTTTCATGATCTTATCCGGAAGGACATCCAAGCCGTAGTAGAGATGGGTTTCAGGGTAACCCAGGAACTGGATGTACTTGATAACAAGGGCGTAGTTAGCACGGACTCCGGCTGTACTCTTTGTTCCGGAAGCGTCAAAACAAATTGCTTCGTGGTGAGCGATGCGGTTACGGAAAGCTTTTACCAACTGAAGTTCATTATAGATATCCCTTTGACCAAGGCCCTTTGTTTTTGACGGGAAAATTTTCAGCAGCGTCTTCCCTCCGTTCTTGTA
>JAGCCX010000068.1 GCA_017651465.1 Bacteroidales bacterium | reverse complement strand
GACGCACTAGACAGAGGATTGAAGAAAACGGTGGACTGGAGGCTCATCGTGGTGTACCTTGCCCTGATGCTCTTCGGCTGGATTAATATCTATGCCGCGGTGCAGTCGGGGGAGCCTTCTTCGATTTTCGACCTTAGCTGCAACAGCGGCAAGCAGGCTCTGTGGATGGCCGGTGCCGTGGTGCTTGCGGCGCTCGTGCTCTTTGTCATAAGTTCGTATTTCTGGGAGAGCGTAAGCAATCCGGCCTACCTGGTGGTGCTGGTGCTGCTGGTACTGGTTATTTTTATGAGCCACAACGTCAAGGGCTCACACTCCTGGTTCGAACTGGGTCCCGTCAAGTTCCAGCCTGCCGAGTTGTCCAAAATCACCACCTCGCTGCTGCTGGCCTCGATAATGAGCCGGCCGGGCTTCAAAATGAGCAACATACGGCATTTTATCATTGCCGCGCTCATAGTCCTGCTGCCTATGATGGTGATAGTCGCCGAGAGCGAGACCGGTTCGGCCCTGGTGTACACGGGCTTCGTGTTCGTGTTGTACCGCGAGGGCCTGTCGGGATGGTTCATAGGCCTCATCGGTATGGCCATACTGCTGTTCGTGCTCACCGTCAAGACTCACTGGTGGGTGTCGCTCATAGTGGTGGCCGTGGCGGCTCTGTTTTATTTTATTCACTATCTGCGCCGCACTTCGTCGCTTCGAATGCGTCGCCAGGTGGTGCGTAACGGCCTTATAGCCATAGTGGCCGGTGTGGTGCTGGTATTCGCCGCCGACTTCTTTTTCCACCGCGTGCTTAAAGACTATCAGCGGGAGAGGATAGAAGTGGTGCTGGGAATGAAGGAAGACCTTAAAGGCGTAGGCTACAACGTGCACCAGTCGCTTATCGCCATCGGCTCCGGGGGCCTCACCGGCAAGGGTTACCTGCAGGGTACCCAGACCACTTTCGGCTTTGTGCCCGAGCAGAGTACCGACTTTATCTTCTGCACCGTGGGAGAGGAGTGGGGCTTTATGGGGTCCATAGTCGTAATAGTGCTCTACGGGCTTATGATTTTCTGGATCGTGCAGGATTCCGAGAAGGCCAGGAGCTCCTTTACCCGTATCTACGGCTACTGCGTGGCGTCGTGCCTCTTTATGCACCTGTTCATCAATATCGGTATGACCATCGGGCTTATGCCGGTTATCGGCATCCCCTTGCCCTTCTTCAGTTACGGCGGCTCGTCGTTGTGGGCCTTTACCACTATGTTGTTCATATTCATTGCCTTGGACAGGCAGGAAAAGAAGTATTTTTAGCCTCTCTGATATGCGTGGAATTTCAAAGTTTTCTCTGGGTCTTGGCGCCGTAGCCGCACTTGCAGGCTGCACCCGTCCGGGCCCGGCCAAGCCCAATATTGTGTTCTTCTTTGCCGATGATATAGGCGCCGAGTGCTTCGGGTGCTACGGCGGCGTGGAGTACCAGACTCCGTGTATCGATTCGTTGTCCCGTCAGGGCTTGATGTACAGCAATATGATCGCCCAGCCGCTCAGTTCGCCCTCGAGGGTGCAGGTTATGACCGGCCTCTACAACGACCGTAACTATGTGGCTTTCGGCTATATGAACCAGGACGAGCATACCTTCGCGCAGCTCGCCCGTGAGGGTGGATACCGTACCGCCATAGTGGGCAAGTGGCAGCTCGGCAGGAGCCGCGCTATGATTCCTGTGGCGGGCTTCGAGGAGTCGTTCTGCAGCCAGGTGGAGATGTATCTCGAGAGCCGCGGGGAGCGTCAGACCGACCGCTATGCCAACAGTATGTGGGACAACAACGGCAAGCGTTACGACTTTGCCATCTACGGTCCTGACGCAATGCAGGACTATGCATTCGACTATATCGACCGCAAGGTTGAAGAGGGCGAGCCGTTCCTGCTCTATTATACCGAGCCGCTGGTGCATACCCCGCACACCACTACGCCCGACGACGCCCAGTGGGACGACTGCTACGAGTCGCGTTTCACCGCCGGCGCCGACACATCTTACTTCAAGTCGATGGTGCGCTATCTCGACAAGCAGGTGGGCGCTATGGTGCAACACCTCAAGGACCGGGGCGTGTGGGATAATACCATCTTCATTTTCTCCACCGACAACGGCACCTCTACCCGTATCCTGTCCAAAACCGCCGACGGCCGCGAATGGCGGGGCGGAAAAGGGGAGCCCACATATATGGGCACTCACGTTCCGCTCATCATCACCTGGGGCTCCAGGATCGCCCCGCGCAAGGTGGACCATCTGGTAGACCTTACCGACATCCTGCCCACCATTGCCGATATTGCGGGCGTAAAAGTGCCCTCCGACTGGCCCCTGGATGGGGTGAGCCTGTATCCCGAGATCTGCGGCCGCGAGCCCAACGCCAAGCCGCTGGTGCTGGTGCATTTCAATCCTCTCTGGCCCACGACTCCCTCGCCCAAGGCGTCCAGGTATGCGATGGATGACGATTATGCCTATTTCTGGGACGGGCGGATTTATAACTATCGCCTTGACCCTGAGTTCAAGGACGCCATTCTATGGGAAGATGCTCCGGACGACCTGCGCTCCAGGCTCGCGCCCCTCAAGGAGCGCGTGGACGAGATGGCCGATTTCTATCCCGACAAGCCGGGCGCTCCCCGCCGCTTCCCGTACAAGACCTTTTATGACTTTGCTCCTCCGCAGAATCCTTTTTAGCTATGAAAGTACTTTTTGTCGTCAACAATTTTTATGCGTCCGGAAACGGCCTGTCCGCCTCTGCCAGACGCACGGTGATGTATCTTAAAGAAGCCGGCCTGGACGTACGCGTGTTGTCGGGCCGCAATCACGAGGCCGCAGAGCCCCAGCCCGACTATGTGCTGTCCGATTTCAGGGTGCCGGTGTTCGACTCGCTGGTGCAGTCGCACGGCTACAAGTTTGCAAGGGCTGATATTTCCATCATCAAAGAGGCGGTGCAGTGGGCCGATGTGGTGCATCTGGAAGAGCCTTTTATCATACAGATGGTTACCGCACGCATTGCCCGCCATTACGGCATTCCGTGCACCGCTACCTATCATCTGCATCCCGAGAATCTCTTCTGCTCCATTAACCTCGGGGGATGGAAGAGCCTGAATTACAATATGCTACGTGCGTGGAGGGACTTGGTTTTCAATTTCTGCACCGATATCCAGTGCCCCACCGCAAATGTGGTGAAGAGGCTGGAGAAGTTCGGCTTCAAGTCGCGCCTGCACCTGATTTCCAACGGCATCATTCCCGATACCGTGGTACGTGAGAGCGCGCCTAAAGACCCGTCGGAGCCGTTCCTGGTGGTGTGCATTGGGCGCCTTGCAGTTGAAAAAGACCAGCCCACGCTGCTGGAGGCTATGAAATACTCCAAGTATGCCCACCGTATCCAACTCTATTTTGCGGGACGAGGCCCCGAGGCCGACAACATCAAGCAGCAGGCCCACGAGTTGTTTGAAGAGGGAGTGCTGCTGTACGATCCAATATTCAAGTTTCACGACCGCGACGGCCTAAGGCACCTGGCCGCGCAGGCCGATCTGTACATCCACTGCGCAACCGTTGAGGTCGAGGGCCTTTCGGCCCTGGAGGCTCTCCAACAGGCGGTGGTGCCGGTTATTGCCGAGGGAGAACTGACCGCCACCTCGCAATTCGCCCTTGACGAGCACAGCATCTTCCCGACCAAAGACCCCAAGGCCCTTGCCGAGTGTATCGACTACTGGCTCGACCATCCGGCCGAGAGGGAAGAGATGGGCTGGCGCTATGCCGCCTCTACCGAAGAGTACGACATACACAAGTCCATCGATGCTTTGGTGGATATGTTCCGCAGTGCGGCCGCTACCCGGTCTTAGCCGATTTTAGCCTTGATGAGGGCGCGCAGGGAGCTGCCCTGCTTGAATAGCGCTGAGTGAATGCCCAGGGCCGCCGCTCCTTGCACGTTGGAGGGGGAATCGTCGATAAAGAGTATCTCTTCCGGCTTGCATCCGCTTACTTCTATGGCCTTTCGGAAGATTTCGGCCCCCGGCTTCAGCAGGTGCATCTCGTACGAGAGGAAGAGCCCCTTGAAGCTGGTCTCAAATGGCATTCCGGCACCGGTGAAAAGGGGGTACAGGATGCTCATTGCCAGGGGGTTGTTGTTGCTGAGGACGTATAGATCGTACTTTTGTGAGAGTTCGCGGATCAGGCGGACCACCTTTTGCTCGGGGGTGCCGTAAAACTGCCGGTGGCAGCGGAGAATGGTCTCGGTGGTAGTTCCCGGCGCGCAATGGCGCTTGATCTGCTCGATGAATTCGTCCAGGTCGATGGAGCCCCTTTCGGCTTCTTTCATAAAGCCCTGCTGGTGGCACGGATCGAGATATTCGGTGATGGTGCTGAACCCGGCAATGCTCCGGTAAGCCTCTATGCAACGCTCTGTGTAAAGGTTCACCAGGACCCCTCCCATATCGAAAAAGATTGCTTTTATCATAGATACAAAGATAAATAAAAATCGTATCTTTGCAGCGTGCGTTGTGAAACGCCCTACTTAAATCAAGCCTTGGTGGTGGAATGGTAGACACGAGGGACTTAAAGAAGAATAGCACATTTGAGTGCACTCTCTGAAAAGAGAGATGTAGAATGTCGTAAATTCAAGGAAGCCTTAACGGATAAAGCCGATGGTAATCTTGAGCCAAGCCTCCGGAAGGAGGAAGGTGCAGAGACTAGACACGACACACCTAAAGAACCTGGTTCTATGGTGAAGGAATAGTCCGGACCACAAACAGAGATGGTGGCGAAAGCCATAGTGGCAAGAAAATCCCTTGGCCCGAAACGGCCGTGCGGGTTCGATTCCCGCCCGGGGCACCTTAAAAAGAGCTAACTTGCTGATTTTCAGCGGTTAGCTCT
>JAGCCX010000067.1 GCA_017651465.1 Bacteroidales bacterium | reverse complement strand
GCCGGCACCTTTGGCGACATTTCAGGTCGATTTCGTCGCCAAGGGTCCATCGGCCGGCACCTTTGGAGACCATTCAGGCCGATTTCGTCGCTAAGGGTCCATCGGCAGGCACCTTTGGAGACGTTTCAGGCCGATTTCGTCGCCAAGGGTCCATCCGCCGACACCCTTGGAGACGTTTCAGGTCGATTTCGTCGCTAAGGGTCCATTGGCCGGCACCTTTGGAGACCTTTCAGGCCGATTTCGTCGCCAACGGTCCATTCGACGGCACCCTTGGAGACGTTTCAGGTCGATTTCGTCGCTAAGGGTCCATCGGCCGGCACCTTTGGAGACGTCAGCAGGGAAGGAAGCCGCCGCCGGCCCTCCCGCTACAGGGCCTTGGCGAACAGGGTCATACTCTTGGAGAACATATCCGCGGCGGCGTAGGAACGGCCGATGGAGTGGGTTACGTTCTTGTAGGTGACCACCTTGACATTCTTGACTCCCGCGCCCGAGAGGGCCTTGCGGTAGCGGCGAGCGTTGTCGGGGCCAATGGTGATGTCGGCCGTGCCGGTAAACAGTATCGCCTTGAACGCCAGGCTGCTCTTGCCCTCGGCAATCTTGATAGGGGAGAAGCTGTCGATGTACTCCGGCGCCCATCCGTCCAGGAACACGTCGTAGCGCTGATGCTTCTTGACGTTCGACTCGGGAGCGTATGTGTACATCGTATAGTGCAGGTCGTAGGCCCCGTACCAGCCGGCATAAGCCTTGGTCTGCGGGAAATGCATTGCGCAGCAGGCCGACAGATGCCCGCCGGCGGAACTGCCCACAAAGCCTATCCTCTCCGGGTCGATGCCGAACTCCCCGGCACGGGCAAGAATATACTCCACGGCGTCGTAACAGTCGTCCACCGTGTCGCCCAGGCGCACCCCGGGGGCATTGGCAAAGGAATACTCGATACTCACCACGGTAATCCCGTACTTACCCGCAAGGGTTTTGCAAAAAGCCGATGCCGCCTTGTAATTGCCCGACACCCATCCGCCTCCGTGGATATAGAACACCACGGGCGAGTTGCTTTTGCCAGAGGGGTAAACCATCAGGGGGAGGTCGTCGCCGGTGACGCTCTTTTTATATACAAAGGTCTCGGGGACCACCGACTCCATAGCGGCCTTGCTGTATGCCGGCACCTTGGCCTCGTAGGGGACGAGTGCCTTGGGGAGCTTGTACGGGTCGCCAATCAGAGCCTCGTAAGCCTTGGCGTCTTTAATCGTGTAGCGGCCCTCGCTCTCCTCGATCAGCACCATCCCGTAGCGGTTGTAAATGTTGGCAGCCCCGGCCTGAGTCAGGAACAATCCCGATGCGACCAGCGCAATAAAGAGTATTCTCAAAAACTTCATTTCAAATAAATATATACGTTATTCTTCAAAGAACCACAGGGTGCGGAGCATCTCGAATATGAGGTCGATGTATTCGCTGGTGGTGGGATTCCAGCGGAAGCCCAGGCGGTGAAGCACCTGCATCGTAAAGGTGGTGGAAGCAAGGGTCTCCACGCCCTCGGTCTCGGAGGTGGACTGCTGGTAGGCCACCAGAGGGGCCAGGATCTGCGCCTTGGCAGGATCGCGCTGGGCGGCTTCCATCCGCTGGGCGAACTCCTTGTCCTCCACGTATTCAAGCGGCTTTCCGTCAATCTTTTCCAGCCTGGTGAGAACGTCGTCCATAGGCACCATATGGTTGTTGGACACGTTGAACACACAGTTCTCCAGCGGCGTGGAGGAGAGTATCACCATAGCGCGTGCGGCCTGGTCGATGGGGGTGAATTCCATCTGGCCTTCCAGCACGTCGTAAGGGCAGGCGCCTATGAGTTTGAGGGCCTTGAGCCGCCCCATCGAGGCGTTGGCCTTCATATTCACCTGGAACTCTCCGTCCTCGGCGCGCGGCGAGAGGTTGCCGGCTCGCATAATCTTGGCCTTGAGGCTGCCGGCGGCCATATGCTCCAGTATGTGACGCTCGGCCAGGAACTTGGAATGGACGTACTGGTTGTCGGTCAGCTGCCCGAAGAAGAGCATCTGCTCAGTGAGCAGATCGGGCACCTTGCCCGGCGTGAGGCCGCCCACGCTCTCGGTGGACACGTGCACCAGGTAGGCTCCGTTCTTCTCGCACAGGGCCACCAGATTCTTGACGCCGCCGTAGTTGATGTCCTCGATGTCGGTGCCCTTGGAGAAGTGCTTAACGTTGGCGGCGCAGTTGAACACCATATCTATCTGGTCCAGTCCTTCCAGGCTCTTGGGCTGGGTGATGTCTCCCTCGAGAGTCTTTATCCGCGTGCCGAGGAGCTTGTGGTAGCCCTTCTCGAAGTAGTACACCAGCATCTCCCTCAGGCGCCGCTCGGGAGTGATGGCGCCCTTGGAGCGCAGCAGGCACCATACTGTGGTGTCGGGACCGGTGTTCTCCAGCAGCTGCGTGAGCACGTGCACGCCCAGGAAGCCCGTGGCACCCGTGAGCAGTATGTTCTTGCCCAACTGCATACGCTTGCCGCCCGCAAAGGCATCCAACTTGTTCTTTGCCAGGAGTGCGTCTATGGCGGAGTAGTCGTATTCGGTGATGTTCACATCCTCCTCCACGGGGGCCTGGTCTCCGTTCAGGAAGGCGGCCAGGGCGCGGGCCGAAGGATTGGCGAACACGTCGGAGTAGGCGAAGTGCAGCCCCTGCTTCTCTGCGTTCACCATAACGTTGGTGACCATCAGCGAGGTGCCGCCCAGGTCGAAGAACGAGTCGGTGGAGCCCACGCGCTCCACGCCCAGAATGTCGGCAAAGATGGCGCAGAGGGCCTTTTCGGTCTCTCCCACAGGGGGCACATAGTCGTCCAGGGCGGTGGGGGTAGCGGCCGGCAGTGCCTTGCGGTCCACCTTCTGGTTGACGTTCAGAGGGATGACTTCCAGCTGCATCCAGGCGGCGGGCACCATATACGGCGGCTTGCGCTCACGTATGAAATCGGCAGCTGCCTTGGTGTCCAGCTTGCCCTCCTTCATCACCACGTATGCGGCCAGGTACTTGCCGCCCGAAGGGGCGTCGAAGGCCTGCACCGTCACGTCTTTCACGCCGGGCATCTCGCGCAGCACCGCCTCCACCTCCTTGAGTTCGATGCGGAAGCCGCGTATCTTGACCTGGGAGTCCTTGCGGCCCACGAATTCGATATTGCCGTCGGGCCGGTAACGCACTATGTCGCCGGAGCGGTAGGCCCGCATACCGGGGCAGAAGGGATTGTCGATGAAGCACTCCGCCGTCTTGTCGGGACGGTTGAGGTATCCACGGCCCACGCCGTCGCCGGCAATTATGAGCTCTCCCGCGGCTCCCACGGGCAGGCGGCGCATCTGATGGTCAACCACATACAGGTACACATTGCTGAGCGGATGTCCGATGGGAATGTTCTCCTCCCGCTCCTTCACGTGGAAGATGGTGGAGAAAATGGTGCACTCCGTGGGCCCGTAGCCGTTGTAGAAGGCATACGAGGGCGGCGGCATAGAGATGAGCTTTTCGCCACCCACCGACAGATACTTCAGCGAAGGGTTGTCGGGGAAGTTGCGGGCGTACATCACGCCCACCTGAGTGGTCATAAAGCTGTGGGTGACACCGTTGTCGGTGATGAAGCGGTCGAGGGCGCCCAGATCGTGCCGGACCACCTCGGGAATGATGCACACGCACGCGCCGCAGGTGAGGGCGGGATACTGGTCCATCATATTGGCGTCGAAGCCGTAGCTGGCAAATGCTGCCACGCGGTCGCCGGCCTTGAGGCCGTAGTAGTCTTGGTACCAGGCGCAGAAGTTCACCAGGTTGCGCTGCTCCAGCATACAGCCCTTGGGAGTGCCTGTGGAGCCGGATGTGTACAGCAAGATGTACAGGCTCTCAGGCTTGGGACCTGCCGCGGTGCAGGGCGCGTCGTGCAGCTTCCCGGCCTCCTCGGTAGTAATCACGGGGCCCTTGTAGTCGCCCGCCAGGTGGAGCAGTTCCTTGTCGGCAATCAGGAGCTTGGCGCCGGCGTCTTGAATCATAAAGTTGATTCGCTCCTGCGGGTACGAGGGATCCAGAGGCTGATAGGCGCAGCCGGCCTTCATCGCGGCCAGCGAGGCCTTGGTCATCCAGGTATTACGGTCGATGAGCACAGATACCACATCTTCGTCCCCGAGGCCGAGGCTTTGAATCTTGGCGGCCAGGGAGTCGGTAATGCGGTCCAGCTCGCTGTAGCTGATGGTCTGGCCGCTGAAGAGCACGGCGGGAGCGTCGGGCGTGGCCTTGGCCTGTTTGCGGAACAGCGATACCACCGTCTGGCTCAGGTCCACTGCCTTCTGGTAGTTGTTGAAGCCGTCCAGAGCCTTGAGGCGCTCTCCGTCCGCGAAGGGGATCTGCGATATAGGACCGTCTTTGAGCAGGCCGCGGCAGATGGTCTCAAGGGTGCTGCCAAAACTGCTCACCAGAGCCTCGCTGAATAGGCTGTTGTCGTAGGCCAGGGCAATCTCGGGCGCATCTTCGGTGCCCTCGATAAAGATGCTTAAGGGGAACTTGGGCGTGTCTTGCGTAATGAGTTCATCTTCAAGCACCTGGCCGTTGACGGTGTATTTTTCAACCAGCCCCACCTGGTAGGCCATCATCACCGCGGGATGGAAATCGTAGGCCGACGACAGGCGGGCGAAGGGATAGTTCTGGAACGACAGGGTAGTGGAGAAGTTGGCGTCGGTCTGCCTGAGGAAGGCGTCGGCCTGCTGGTCGCCAACTTCGCCGGCCAGGGCCATAGTGTTCACGAACATACCCCAGGTGTCCGATGCGCGCATATCCGAGCGGCCGTTGGCCACGGTGCAGATGTGTACTTTCTTCTGCCCGCTGAAGGCGCTCACGGCAAGGAAGGTCGCTCCCAGGAAGTAGCTGGCAGGGGAGATGCCCAGCGCGTGGCAGCGGGATATTACATCAGCCTCCAGCTTGGTGCGGAGCCACATTTCGTGCCCGATCTCTCCCTCTTCGGGCTTCTTGTCGGGGATTACGCCGGCGGCCTCTTCGATGCCCTCCATCTGGGTGGCGAAGAATGCCTCGGCGTCTTTGAATTCCTGGCTGTCCTGGTAGGCCTGCTGGTCTTTGGCATACTGGAAATAGGTGTAGGATTCCTTCTCGGGGGCCTTGCCCTCCAGTGCTGCCGCGAGCTGCGCGAGGAATACATCGTAAGAACGGCCGTCAAACACCAGGTGGTGGAAATCGGCCATCAGGCGCAGCTTGCCGGGCGTCTCTACAATATTGAGGCGGTACAGCGGCCCCTGAGTGAGGTCGTAGGGCTGCATAAAATTCTCTTTGAGGGCCAGGAATTCCTCCTCCTTCTTGAGCTTGGTTACTGGAATGTCCTTGGAGGGCGTGCCGGGGATGAGGAATACCTTGCCGTCCCTCTGCTCAAAGTGGCCGGCCACCACCGAATGTGCCTCCAGCACTGCGTACAGGGCATCTTTTACCTCCTGGGTGCCCGTTCCCTTGGGGAAGGTGAGGATGCAGGGCAGGTTGTAGGCGGTAGATGATGGATTCTTAACGCAGTCGAGGTACAGGCCGGTCTGCTGGAAGGTGAGCTCCCGGGGCTCGTCGGCAAGGTTCTCCGCAGCGGGCTCCTGCGCCTTGTCTTTGGTGAGGAGAAGCTTGAGGAGGTCGTTCTCTATGCTCTGCAGGCTGGCCGTCTTGGCAAAGGTGTTCATATCCTCTTCCAGGCCATAGCGCTTGTAGAGCTCGGTGGCGAGGCGCAGGGCGCTCAGCGACGACAATCCGCTGTAGTACAGGGGCTCGGTGAGGCCGAAGCCGCTAATGCCCACACTCTCTTTGATAACGCCGGCCAGCTCTTCTTCGAGCACGTTGAAGGGAGCCACGTGCTCTTCTTTCTTACGTGCCTGGGGCTCCGGCTTGGGCAGGGCTCGTACATCTACTTTCTGGTTTACATTCAGGGGGATAGCCTCTATCTGAATGGTAACGGCAGGCACCATATACGGGGGCTTTCGCTCAGCGATGAAGGCATTGAGGTCCTCTACGTTCACCTCGCTCGGGCTCACCACGTATGCAGCCAGGAACTTGCCGCCGCCAGCGCCGGGCTCGTCGAAGGCCTGCACGGTTACGTCTTTGATGCCGGGGAACTCGCGGATCACGGCCTCCACTTCTTTGAGCTCGATGCGGAAGCCGCGGATTTTAACCTGCCCGTCTTTGCGGCCCACGTATTCGATCTTGCCGTCTTTGCGCAGGCGCACTATGTCGCCCGTGCGGTACACGCGGGCGTAGGCGGGGTCGTCGTCGAAGGGGTTGCTGACGAATACCTCAGCGGTCTTGTCGGGGCGGTTGAGGTATCCCATACCCACCTGCTCGCCGGCAATCCACAGCTCGCCGTTCTCGCCGTCGGGCACCAGCTTGCCGTCTTTGCCCACTATGTAGGCCTTGATTCCCTCGAGCGGGACGCCGATGGGGATGTTATCTTCTTGTACCTTAACTTCTTCGTCCACCACGTAGCACATACATTCGGTGGGGCCGTAGCAGTTGAACAGGCGGTAGTGGGGCAGGGGGAAGGAGGACATTTTTTCTCCTCCGGTGTACATTACCTGCAGGCCCTTGCAGTCGGGGTAGTTTATTGCAAACTGGGTGGCCACCTGGGTGGTCATAAAGCAGTGGGTGATGCCGTTCTGTTCGTAATACTCGTGCAGGGCGTGAAGGTCGAGGCGGATGCGCTCGGGAATCACATACAGAGTGCCGCCGGCTACCAGGGTGGTGTACAGGTCGGACGCAAAGGCATCGAAGCCAAAGCTGGCGTATCCCGTCATACGGGTGTCGGGCGTAAAGCCCACGTTGCGTTGGTGACGGCTGCAGAAGAGATAGATATTCTTATGCGAGAGCATACAGCCCTTGGGAGTGCCTGTGGTGCCGCTGGTATACAATAGAATAAAAAGGTCTTCGGCTGACGGGGCACCCTGGGGCTTGCCGGGGTGTAACTTGCTGATATCGGAGGTTTTGATGACGGGGACAGTGGCATCTTTTAGGATGGGGAGTAGGTCCTCGTCGGCAATGAGCATCTTGGCGTCTGCGTCGGTCATCATAAACTGGAGGCGCTCCGGCGGGTACGAAGGGTCAAGCGGAAGATAAGCGCAGCCGGCCTTGAGTACGCCCAGCGGGGCCACCATCATATTCTCGTTCCTGCCCAGCATAATACCCACCACGCTCTTGGGGGGTATCTGGCTTTGGATGTAGGCGGCCAGGTTGTCGGACAATTGGTCTACCTGGGCGTAGGTCAGGCGGGTGTTTTCATATACAATGGCGATATGGTCCGGGCGGGCTTGTGCGTGATGGCGGAAAGCTTCCAGAACAGTGGAGAACGGGCTTTGTGTCATAACTCTAATATTTGTATCTTACAAATTTAGAATTTTCGTTTGAAAATGTATAACATTTGCCCGGGGTTATGTTCGTGACCTCACGAAAATGATGCAGAACGGGTTGTGAGGCCGTTTTTGCTCACGGGAGGCGGTTGAAGAAGAGACATCAAATCTCCGGCTCTCTCCTCTTTCCTTCAAAAACGAACAAAATCATACCTGGAATGCGTTGCCTCTAAATAGTTTTTCAATGTTATGGCCGAACCTGAGCTCCTTGTCGGTACAGTCGCACAGCGGCTTTATTTTATTCTCGTTGAGAATGAAGTTGCAGTCAGGACGAAGCAGGTCGTTCGTCATAAGATATGTATTGTGAGAAGAAGTAAACACCTGACACTGCAGTGCGAAAAGGCGTTTACACACTTCAAAAGATAACTTGAAATGGTAAAATGCATCAAACTCATCAATGAAGACGAAAGTTGCATTCCCCATCCGGTTCATCCAGAAATAAAGCAGTTTGAGATGCTGCGTTCCGGTGGATGCGATTAAGTCAAACGGTATTTTTTTCTTGTCGATGACACAATACAGAATCTTGTCGCCGGGGTTCGGCGTGGCAAATTTGAAATCTTGTCCGCTAACGTTGAGCAAAAAACGCCTGAAGTCATCTATCAATTTATGGCGGATGATATATTCGTCAAGTAAAGAAACATTGTTTTCCAGACCAATGAACTCGCGGATGTCCAAGCTCCTGAACCATAACATTCCGTTAACGAACTTCTGGAGCTGGAGCAGATAGTGGTCTGCTGCGAGGGGATAGGATGTGAGCAGGAAGTTGACAATGGAGACATTGTTGGCATTGTCGGCAAGATTCTTTTGAAAGGCAGGATCCATAGGAAATGCCTTGACATCAATATGGAATTTGCCTGCTTCCCTTTTGAAGAGTTGCTTCCCGTCCACAAGCATCTCTTCACTCCTAAGCAGTCCGTGATAATCCTTATTGTATCGATATTCGACCGTTTGACCATTGAAAATAAAAGTATAGTCGAACTCCACAAGGGTGGTTTGGCTCCCTGCATAGGTGAAGTTTACATAGTAATCGGCTTTTTTCCACTTCTGGGTCAGATGGTTTACTATGTCAAAGATGGCGAGACCAAAATTGGTCTTGCCGGAGCCATTAGGACCATATATGATACCATTCTTAATGATGTCATCCTTAATGGCATACGTGCTGAAATTGTAATTACTATGCCGTGTTAAATCCAGTTCGATTTTGTCGGTAAATCCCCGGAAATTTTTTACGGAAAACTTTGCAAGCATAACCATATAGTTCTAGTATTCAATGCAAAGATAATAAAAGAAATTGAATATCCGTAATTTTTTTACGG
>JAGCCX010000066.1 GCA_017651465.1 Bacteroidales bacterium | reverse complement strand
CCGTCGGCGCCGATGCCAAAATGGCGGTCGCTCAAGCGTACCGACAAGGCGCCGGGATCGGAAATTGGGAAACGCGCTTCATCTACATAGATGTAGTCATTCCCCAGACCTTCCATCTTGGTAAAATCCAAGTTCATCCTAAAATACCCAGGCGAATTTGATATATGTTGCGGTGTTCAAATGAGAATTCTGCTCGAGGAACAAGTCGTTAAGCTGAGAGCGGAAAGACCACTCGAACACCAGATTGGCGACCTGCATCCCAAAGTTCACGGCCAAACCACCTAGATGAGGATTCACGCCCCAACCAGGATGGGCCTTGCTGAAGGAATGCGAATACACATAGCTGTAGTATCCACCAACACCAACAAAAAGGCAGTTTTCGGAATAGCCGGAGCGAAGCAGGAAATATGCCGGCACGGTGACGGAGCTCTGAGTGTAGTTCTGGGGCGCGCCGAAAACTTTCTCAACCGAGGGGAAACGAGCCGAAGACTGCTCCCACAGCACATCGGCCTGGAACCCGAAATAGCTGAAATTAAAGCGGGTAGTAAGACCGGCAGTGTAGTCCATTCGCGAATCGGTAGTAAAACCGGCGGAAGGGAAATACAAATTGGCAGCGCCTAACGAAGCGGTAACGCCCGCCTGGAACACGGGAGCCTTGTCCATATGCTTGCGGGCAACTCGCCCGCTGGCGGCAAAGGACTCGTCGGTGGCGGCGTCCATAGCAAGGTCGGAAAGGCAGCCGGATATCCTGTCAAGCCCCTCGTAGTCGATAAGGTCGGGAGTGTCGGTGGGCTTGTGATACTGCGGATGAAGGCCGGTAGATACTGCAAGTGTAGGAATCTGCTTACGCGCAAAAGCTTCGGTGTCGGTGGCGGTAAGGGCCGAGGTCTCAAAATTCTTGGCCTTTACGTTGATGGAATGGCGCTCGCCCACACCCTTGGCCAGGACTTTACCGTTCTTGATAGTGGCTACGCCCTCCATAACGAGCTTGTGGGTATCGGCATAGCGGCCAACCATATCCACGCTCATCATAAGCTTAACCTTGTCGAGCCCCACCAGGGCATCGAGGAATTCGGCCAGGTAAGTAGAGCCGTAAAGGCCTATTTCTTCGGCATCGAATGCAGCAATTATTATGCTGCGCTTCAGCTCCTCGCGGTGAGAAGAGAGTTCCCTTGCAATCTCGATAAGGGCGGCGCTGCCGGAGGCGTTGTCGTCCGCTCCGGGATACATCTGCCCTTTCTTCATACCCAGATGGTCATAGTGGGCTCCGAGCACTATGTACTCGTCTTTGAGTTCACCTCCTTCGATGAGGGCCACCACATTGGTGTATTGATTTTCGCCGCGCTTGAAAGACACCAAAAAGTCTCCTCCGGTCAAAGGTTGGAGCCCGCACTCCTTGTAGCGCTCTACAATGTAGTCACGAGCCTTGGCCGCATCGGCGCTGCCAGCCGCACGGCCGTGCAGCGAATCGGAGGCAAAATAGTAAACGTAATCAGCGAGTCTTTCGCTTCTTGTCTGGGCGAGGGCGCTTCCGGTCCACAGCAGGAGCGGGAGCAGGAACAGTACTATCTTCTTCATATTCAATTAACTCATAATCAAGCAGGCGTTGTTCGAGGTTGGCGCTCTTAACCTTGATGCGGACACGGTCGCCGAGCCTGAAGACACGGCGGGTGCGGCGGCCCACAAGACGGTAACGAGCCTCGTCGAACTCATAAAAGTCGGAACGGATTTCACGCAGCGGGACCATTCCTTCGATATGGGTCTCGTCAATCTCGACATACATTCCCCAGTCGGTGAGGCCCGACACGGCCCCCTCGAATTCCTGCCCAACCTTGTCCTGCATGAACTCCACGAGCTTGTATTTTACGCTGGTGCGCTCGGCGTCGGCGGCCACCAGTTCACGCTCGGAAGCGTGCACGCATTCCTTCTCGAAGCGGCCCTTGTCGGCAGAATCGCCGCCGCGCAGGTAGATGGTCAGCAAGCGGTGGACCATAAGGTCGGGGTAGCGCCTGATGGGCGATGTGAAATGGGTGTAGAAGCGGAATGCGAGGCCGTAGTGGCCGATATTGTCGGTGCTGTACACGGCCTTGGCCATAGAGCGCAGGGCCAGGTTCTCGAAGGCGGCGTGCTCAGGCTTGCCAAGTGATTCTGTCAGAACGCCGCGGAGCGCATCGGCAGCGCCCTTGCCGCTCGATGCCTCTTCCATCTTGTATCCGAAATTGGATGCAAAGCCGCGCAGGCCCTCCAGTTTCTCGAAGTTGGGCTCGCCGTGCACACGGTACACGAAGGTCTTGGCGTTCTTCATCGCCATGCCGTTCATTTTGCCGCCGGTCGCCACGAATTCCGCTACGGTGCGGTTGGCCAGCAGCATAAACTCCTCGATGAGGTTGTTGGACTCGCGCGCAATCTTCTGGAACACCCTTACCGGCTTACCCTTGTCGTCAACCTCGACCTTCATTTCCGGACGGTCGAAATTGATGGCGCCGGCCTTGAAACGGGCCTCGCGCATGGTCTGGGCAAGATGGTTCAGGGTAAGGATGGCTTCCTGGAGGGGCGTACGCTCTTCCTTTTCGGGAGGATTGTCGATGATGGCCTGAGCCTGCTCGTAATCCATACGGGCGTTGGAGCAAATGACGGTACGTCCTATCCAACGTGACCTCACCGCTCCTTTGGGACCCAGTTCGAACACTGCCGAGAACGTGAGCTTGTCTTCGTCCTGGCGCAGCGAACAGAGCTTGTTGCAGAGCTTCTCGGGGAGCATAGGCACCGTGCGGTCAACCAGATACACTGAGGTTCCCCTCTCCCTGGCCTCCTTGTCAACGGCGCCGCCCGGCTTGACGTAGTAGGACACATCGGCAATGTGCACGCCTACCTCATAACCTCCGTCCTGGAGCTTGCGGAACGACAGGGCGTCGTCGAAGTCCTTGGCGTCGGCGGGGTCGATGGTAAACGTGAGGGTGTCCCTGAAATCCTTGCGGCCCTTTAGATCCTCATCGGAAATGATTTCGGAGATAGAGTCCGCGGCGTTCTCCACGTTCTTTTCAAAACGGTACGGCAGATTGAATTCGGCCAGGATGGCGTGCATCTCGGTGTCGTTCTCGCCCGGCATACCCAGCACATCCACAATGTGCCCCCAGGGGCTCATCTCGCCCCTCTGCCAATGGTCCACCACCGCGGCCACCTTCATTCCGGCCTCGGCCCCGAGGGCGCGTGCCTGCTCGGCATCGACCATTATGTCGTAGGGCATAAACTTGCTCTGCATAAGCACCCAGGCCTGGGCGCCGATATAGTGCATAAAGCCCACGAACGGGGCCTTGCTGCGCTCAAGTATCTCCACCACTTCTCCCTCGGCCCTCTTGCCGTAGCCGCCGGGATGGGTAATGGCCACGCGGACCAGGTCGCCGTTAAGAGCGTGGCGGGTCTTGGGGGCCTTGACGTAGATATCGTCTTCGCGCCCCTCCACAATGACGTAGATGAAACCCTCGCGGGTCATCTGCACTTTACCGGTTAGTTCGCGTGCCTGCCTGCGGCCGGCGTGACGGGGATTGTCTTTGGGATTCTGCCGCTTTTTGCTTTGCTTATATCTTTTCATAAATGACACAACAACATTTTGAGCCCGTCCCCGGACGGTACAAACTCGGCGCTCTCCTCGCTGGCGGGAACCAGCAGGCATCCGTCAGGGGCAAGAGGGCGCTCCTGAGAGCCACAGCGCAGGGTTCCCGAACCCTCGAGGCACATCACTATCAGGAAGCTGTCGAGGGCTGAAAGGTCCTTACGGAACGGGGCGGACAGCTCGAGGAGCGAGGTGTTGAAATATTCGCAGGACACCAGACCCACTTCGGCATCCTTCTGCTTGCTGTAGGGGGTGCGGTATTCGGGATAGACCTTATAGTCGAGAGCCTCTTTGGCAAGCTCCGTATGAAGGGGGCGGAGACGGCCGTCAAGCCCTGGACGGTTATAGTCCCAGATGCGGTAGGTGGAGTCGGAAGTCTGCTGAATTTCAGCGATGTAAGCTCCGGGCAGCAGGGCGTGCACCCTGCCGGTAGGGATGAAGAACACGTCGCCCGCTTCTATCTTATGGCGGGCAATCACGTCGGTAATGCTGCCGTCGGTGACGCGGCGCACGTATTCTTCGGGTGTTATCTGCCGGGCGAAGCCTGCGAGCAGTTCGGCATCACGCTCCGCCTTTACCACATACCACATCTCGGTCTTGCCGTGAAGGCCCTGGCGTGCCTGGGCGAACTCTTCGGAAGGGTGTACCTGAATGCTCAGGGGCGCGTGTACGTCGAGAAACTTTATCAGGAGGGGAAATTCGTCGCCGAAACGGCGATAGCCTTCCGCTCCCAACAGGCGCTCCTTTTCGAGGGCGACCAGCTCGTTGATGGTAAGGCCTTTGTGCTCGCCGTCGGCAACCACCGACAGGCGCTCCGGGTAGCCCGAAAGCACCCAGAGCTCGGAGCCCCAGACCATAGGGCGAAGTATGGGTTCGAAACTGTAAATCATCAGATAAGGGGCTCTGCGGTCATTGCCTCAGGCTGGGGGAGGCCCATCAATTTAAGAATGGTGGGAGCCACATTGCAAAGGGCGCCGTCCTTGACTGTCTTGACTTCGGGACCGGCTCCTATGACGATGAACTGCACCAGGTTCAGAGAGTGGGCGGTGTTGGGAGAACCGTCCTCGTTGACCGCGTAGTCGGCATTGCCGTGATCGGCGGTAAGGAGCACCACGTAACCGTGGTTGAGAGCGCAGGTGATGGTGGCCTCCACACATCCGTCAATGCATCCCACGGCGTTGCAGATGGCCTTGTAAACACCGGTATGGCCCACCATATCGCCATTGGCGTAATTGAGGATGATGAGGTCTTCTTTTTCGCTGCGGATGGCCTCGCACAGGCGGTCGGTGACCTCCACGGCGCTCATTTCGGGCTGAAGGTCGTAGGTCGCCACCTTGGGAGAATTGACCAGTATGCGGTCTTCGTTCTCGAAAGGAGTCTCACGGCCGCCGTTGAAGAAGAAGGTTACGTGAGCGTATTTTTCGGTTTCGGCAATGCGGAGCTGCCTCAGGCCGGCCTTGGATATGGTCTCTCCCAGGGTGTCGGTAACTTCCTCCTTGTCGAAGAGGATGTGAAGGCCCTTGAAAGAAGCATCGTAGGGCGTGAGGGTGCAGTAATACAGGGGGATGGTATGCATACCCTCTTCGGGCATATCGTTCTGGGTGAGGACGTTGGTGAGCTCGCGGGCGCGGTCGTTACGGAAATTGTAGAATATGACCGTGTCGCCCTCTTCGAGCTTGGCAACGGGCTTGCCGTCTTTGGTAATCACTATAGGCTTGATGAATTCGTCGGTAACCTCGGCGTCATAAGATGCCTGGATGCCCTCCAGCGCGCTTTCGAACTCGGCTCCCTTGCCCTCGACGAGCATATCGTACGCCTCTTTGATGCGGGCCCAGCGCTTGTCGCGGTCCATAGCGTAGAAACGTCCGCAGACGGTAGCTATCTTGCCGGTAGTCTGCGCCATCTTCTCTTCCAGCTCCTTTACGAATCCGTAGCCGCTGCGGGGGTCGGTGTCGCGGCCGTCCATAAAGCAGTGCACGTAAACCTCGGAGATGCCCTCGTTCTTGGCCTCGGCGAGGAATTCGTACAGATGGTTAAGGGAAGAATGCACTCCGCCGTGGGAGCAAAGTCCGAAGAAGTGGAGCTTGCCGCCGCTCTCCTTAACGTGGTCGTAGGCGGCACGTATCTCTTTATTCTGCAGGAGCTTGTGCTCGCGGCAGGCCATATTTACCTTTACCAGGTCCTGATATACTATGCGGCCGGCACCAAGGTTCATATGCCCCACCTCGCTGTTGCCCATCTGGCCGTCGGGAAGACCCACATATTCGCCGCAGGCGTGAAGGTGGGAGAAGGGATATTTTGCCCTGAGACTGTCGATAAATGGCGCTCCCTGGGTATAAATAGCATTGCTGTGGTCGTGGCGTCCCTCGCCCCAACCGTCAAGAATCATTAAAAGAACTTTGTTTTTCATATTCTCACATTAAATCCTACAAATTTAAGGAGAATTTACAATAAGTAAAAATAAACTGCGATGCAATGGAGCCAACAAACAAGTCACCCGGGACAAAAAAATGCAGATTCTGTCCCGGGGGATATTGTGTATGTTATGGTGCGTAATTTAGAAGGTCCAGCCGATGTTGAAGCAAACGGGCCAGCGGGTGTCGGCTGGAGACATGTCAACCGATGCGGACAGCCTCAAGTGGCTGAACAGCTCGACACCAATCCTGGGTGCGGCCACAAAAAGGATAGTAGGGTCCTTGGCTCCAAGGGGCATGTCCTTGGCGGCATCATGATACTCAGGTCGCTCTACTTTCTGCGACTTCCATACGTCGAGGATAAAACCTGCGCCGGCACCTACTCCGATGAAAGGGTTCACCTTCTTGCCGGGGAGGAATTTAAAATCCGCCAGTGCCAGCAGGGCTCCGTAATGCTGATCGCCGTAATACCTGACTGCATTTCCGTAAAACAAATCTACCGGGCAATACTTGTAATCGAGTTTTGCACCCACGTCAAAATGATTCCCGAAGTCGTAGCGCCACTCAATATAAGCATCACCTTCATATGGCATGCGAACGCCATCTTCAACAATTGCCAAGAAGAAAGGGGCATAACCCACACCAATCTCGAATTTGTGTCCGGCATTCTGCCCGAAAAGACTGACAGCAGCTGAAAGTGCTAATATAAGCGTAATAATTCTCTTCATAGCCAATTATGATTTTACTTTCTTAAATGTTTTGACTTTCTTATAGATGCCTTTTATAATAGAAACGTTGCATATTGTTAAAAATACGAGTTGTAGGGTGGAATGTATTGGTCGTAATCATTCTGAGTGAAGTATGTCCCAATATAACTTTGTAGCTGGGTCTTAACCTGCGCCCATGTTTTGTTTTGTACAATTAACGATTTAATTATTGAATACGGCATATCATGTATTGAGTCATAGTTGTAGTCTGTTATATTCGCGCTTGCACTACCATACTCAATATATTGATTGAAGTTGTCCCGCAAATCTATGAATAATGGCGAATGAGTGCCACCAAGGTCAGGTGTCCACAACTGATTGCTATTATTTAAGAAAGAATTCCATTCTGAATGAGGTGCACTTGCGCCTGTTTGACTTACATAGTAATTATTGGAAAGGACCCAACTTACATATTCTGCGAAGGATTCCCTCAAGAGAATATGAGTACCATTGTATTTTATTCGATTATCTACATACATATAATGGGAATAATGTCCTAATTCATGGCTGACTACAGCGAAATAGCGAGCTGTATTATCGAGAAAAGGACTATCTGATATCTCAATATATGGAGCACTAAAAAGTGGAGCTGTAAATGCACCTAGCCAACCGGGGCTATTTCTTGTCATTTTTGCCAAAAGCATATACTGACTGACAGGGACATCTATAGGATGATTTGACAGAAAGTAGTGGCTAAGGGCCCTATGAACAGGGCATTCGTCATAGTTTACATATATATTTGTTCCATTTATCCAAGAATCAGTTATTGAAACCAGCTGTACCTCAATCGGTGTAGAGGAATTAGATTCAGTTATCTTCCACCGATTATGTAAATACACAATTTTACATACTGAGCCATATGGCGCAGTAGTGCTAAAATAGCCGCTTGAATTTGTGAAAACCTCCACTATGTTCGACCCCTGCTGAAAACGTATCTTCAGGTTAGCCATAGCCAGAGTCGAATCTAGCATGTCTTCATAGTTCTTAATATAGCCGCTGAATATCCTGACACCAGATGATCGCATTGCCTTAGTAGAAGGTACGCCATATCCCCATTCATTTTGAGAGTCAATCTCTGCTTGCCTGATGCTATCATTTTTTCGCTGTTCATCATTGGGAATGAAAACTTCATAATCGATAACATAGTCAAGCTCTTCAGGAATAGTAAATCCAACGGGCCAAACGACATACAATACCGGGAGTTGTGTTATTTCTTTTCGAATTGTCCCGTCCTCATTTTCTATTGTGTCGGTTATTGAGTATTTCCTTAAATCAAGGATGCGAGCATTAGCTCTCCCTATGCTCCGGTCAAGCAGAGTCGCTTGTTCCGCGCTGCATGAAATATAATCAAACGGAGTATAGACGACCTTCAGCCTGGTATCCCTCTCAAGATTAGCCTGCTCTTCCAACGATTTGGGATAAATCCTCATCGCGTAATGAGTTGCGGACAAAGTATCTGCCGTCTCCTTTGAAATCTGAGATAAAATACTCCTAAATGACGAAAGTTTATAAGGGTCTGAACTTGGTCTGATCCAAGCATTGGCTTGCGGGCAAAAAACTGGCGCTTTCTTTTCTACGTTATCTACAGACGACTTCGTGAATAGGGCCCTTTCTTCCGAACTGTAATCAGGATCAATAGCTTTACTGCAACTGATTATTGCGGCAAGAAAAAGAATAAATGATAAAAGCTTTTTCATGTTAACAATGTTTTATAGTAAAAAAGATCCGACATATTCAGCACCATTTTCCAATGTGAAAGTAATGGTATAATCACCAGCATCTCCACTGAAAGGAATAGTTGCGTACAGAGACGAAGCATCAACTACAGTATGCAATACCGTCCCGCTCGTTGCTTCCTCAAGAATCACATCTACATCACCGAGGTCAAAAGAAAAAGAAAGATAAATTGTGTCGCTGTGAACCAAGCCTTGAATTGGAATAAGAGCTGGCATTCGGGGACCTTCATATCCACCATCTCCAACTTTTACATTAATTGTAATTGGCCCGTCTGATTGTAGTGTTCCTGCTGAAAAAAGGCAGATATTAAAGAAAACGATTGAGAGAATTGTTAATAAGAACTTTTTCATTTTGTTAAATTGTTACTGGTTATGATTACAAAGTTAGCTCATATCCGTCTAACTTCAATGGAAAAATATCTGAATTTTTCGGCGTAAGAATCTGATTACTAGGTATTTGCAAAATCCAAGTTTGACACATGCCAATCATGGGCCAAGATATATGTAAAATCACATTAACTTTGTTTCACAAAAACGAAGAGTATATGACTATTCACAGAATCCTAAGTCTTTTATCCGTGTCTGTTATTATTTGTTGTAATACGAACAACGAAGTTTTGACTAAATTAAGAGATATTGAGGGTTACATTCAAGAGAATCCAGAAAGGGCCTATAGCGAACTGTCCGGGATGGACTTTAAAGCCGATACAGACAAGGAGGATTATGCTTTGTACAGCCTTCTTATGTCAATGGCCCTGGACAAGAACTATATAGATGTATCTTCTGATTCATTGATCAACAATGCTGTTGAATACTATTCCACTCACGGAGACAAGTTACACCGGTTCTATTCATATTATTATCTTGGGCGTATTTGTTCTAATGCTGGTTCATACAAAGAATCGCTTGAAGCGTATCTTAAAGCAGAGAGTTATGTGGATAAAACCATTCCGATTGATTATCGCGCAAGGCTTCACTACAACAAATCCGCAGTATACCGTCACCATTTTGCTAATGATAAAGCATTAATGGAAAGTACAAAAGCAAAAGACTTAGCTAAGCAATTGGATAATCCTGATTTTTTCATGGCCTACGCTCTTAACGAATCAAATCTTTATTTCATTAATGAACTATATACAGAATCGAATAATACAATTAACGAGATAAGGAAATGGATGAAAGACAAACATATAGAACCAAATCACAACTACTATAGAGCATGCCTTCAACAGAGTCTGGTAAGCGACATAAGTATAGATTCTCTTAAAATGGTATACTCAAAGTATATAGAATCCTGTAATAGTAATCACATAGAACCAAATACATACCAAGTTGCCGACTTCCATTTAAAAACAGGTGACTTAGAAGGAGCTGAGGATATTATAAAGACAATCCCGGTACCAGATAAAGACGATTATTTTGAAATAATTAAGTACTATTCAACCTTATCTGCTCTATGCGAAGCCACTGGCAGATGGGATGAGTACCGGATTGCTCAGCAGGAATACCAGAGAGCAGTAGAATCATTGAGCCTGAATGCATTAAACGACGACATCCGCTTTCTGGAAGAAAGGAGCGCAAACATTGAAGAACAAGCCAGATCGCGCAAGGACAAGCTCGTGTTGCTCGCAGTTCTGCTGGCAGTGCTGGCTGCAGGTAGCGGCGCAGCTGCTGCGCTGTTCCACAAGAACAGGAAAAACAAACTCCAACTTGAAGAAATAAGGAAAGAGTACGAACTGATTACCAAAGTGTTCAAGCAGACGGGGTCTGATACCCCCGAGTCGATAAGGAACGTCCTTGACAAGCGCATAAACGCACTCCGCCCATTTATCACAAATGTCAAGTTCCCGGCACCCAAGGGCCGGAAAGTGCTCGAATCCATGAATAAAGACCGCCGCGAGATGCTATCCTCCATCGGGATGCTTTACGCCATGACCAACCCTGGGTTCACCTCCGTCCTGGCCGGCAAAGGGCTTAGCCCGGAAGAGATTGGCCTTTGCTCGTTATATGCCTGCGGCTATTCCTCCAAGGAAATGACCGATATACTTTACCGAGTGGACATATACCACCTCAACGGTAGCATACGCAGCAAGATAGGAGAGGACCTGGGCACCCTTAACCTGAACACTTGGCTCAAAGATCTATACTCGAGAGCAAGTTAATCAAGGTCCCCCGGTACGGTCGCAGCAGGTGCGAAACAACACTGGCGTACAAGGTCGATTTCTGAGATCTGACCTTGTACACCTAAAGCCTCGGCCAATAGCCGTTACTGCAATCCGCGGGCGCGAAGCAAAGCACCCGAATCGGGATCGGCGCCGCGGAAGGCGCGATACAGGGTCATAGGCTCCTCGCTGCCGCCCTTTTCAAGCACGTTGCGGCGAAGGCTCATTGCGGTTTCGGAATCGAAGATGCCCTTTTGCTTGAACAGCTCGAAGGCGTCCTTGTCAAGCACTTCGGCCCACAGGTAGCTGTAATAGCCGGCGCTGTAGCCGCTTGAACCGAAAATATGGTTGAAATAGGTGCTGCGGTAGCGCGGGATGATTTCCTTGATCAGGCCCATATCCTCGCATACCTTGGCCTCGAAGCCCTCCACGTCAATGCCCTCTATCGAAGAGAGCTCGTGCCACTTCATATCCAGGATGCTGGCCGCGCAGAGTTCGCAGGTGGTGAATCCCTGGTTGAAATTGGCCGCAGCCTGAACCTTGGCCACCAGTTCCGCCGGAATAACCTCGCCGGTCTGGTAGTGGAAGGCGTAGGTGGCAAGTACCTCGGGCTCGAAAGCCCAGTTCTCGTTGACCTGGGAGGGGAATTCCACAAAGTCGCGCTTGACGGAAGTGCCGCCGGTACCCTTGTATTTGCACTGGCTCAGCAGTCCGTGGAGCGCGTGTCCGAACTCGTGGAACATAGTCTCCACCTGGTCGATGGTAAGCAGTGAGGGGGTCCCTGCCGTGGGCTTGTTGAAATTGCCCACGTTGACGATTACAGGGCGCACACCCTCGCACTGGTTGACGAAGTTCGTCATCCAGGCACCGCCCCGCTTGGAGTCGCGGGGATAGTAGTCGGTAATGATGATGCCTATGAGAGAGCCGTCGGAGTCGGTGACCTTGAAGGCCTCGCACTCGGGATTGTACAGGGGCACGCCGCTTATGGGTTCGAACTGTATCCCGTAGAGCCTGGAGGCATTGCCGAACACTCCGGCACGCACATTTTCCATCTTGAAGTACTGGCTCACCTCGCTCTCGTCAAGGTCGTAGCGGGCCTTGCGCACCTTCTCGGCATAGTACAGGTAGTCCCAGGGCTCGATGCGGGAGCCGGCGGGGAGCTTGCCTGCGGCGACCTCTTCGTCCATCAGCTTCTGCATATCGGCCACTTCTTCTTTGGCACGGCGCATAGCGGCGTCCATAATGTCGCCGAGGAAGGCGTCAACAGTGGCGGGATCGTGGGCCATCTTGTCTTCGAGGATGAATGCGGCGGGGCTGTCGTAGCCCATCAGTTTAGCCTTCTCGATGCGGAGCTCCATTATGCGGAGCACGGTGGCCTTGTTGTCGAATTCGTCGCCGTTGTTGCCACGGTTGGAATACAGGCGGAATATCTTTTCGCGCTGAGCCCTGTCGGGTTCGGCGCCCATCTTGTCGTAGTACGACGCCACCGAGAAGCCCAGTGAATCCTTGAAGGCGTTGGACTGGGCAAGCAGATTGTTGCCGAAGGTCAGGGCAAGCATCGACAGCTCGCTGTTGATCTCGCGAAGGCGTGCCTGTCCGGCCTCGTCAAGGCCGATTCCGTTGCGTATAAAGCCCTCATAGAGATCCTTGAGGAGCATTTGCTGCTCGCGGGTCAGATTGTCCTGAGGGGCCTCGTAAATGGCCTTTACGCGCTCGAACAGCTTGGGGTTCATCATTATATTGTCGCCGTGTGCCGAAATGAGGGGCGTAGCTTCCTCAACAATGGCGTTGAGTTCGGGGCTGTAGTCCGATTCGCTCACGTTGAACAGTACGTTGGAAACCTTTTCGAGTATGGCGCCGCTGCGGTCCATAGCGGCTATGGTATTCTCGAACGAAGGGGCCTCCTGGTTATCTATGATGGCCTGGATTTCGGCGTTCTGCTGCTCGATGCCGGCCTTGATGGCGGGCATATAGTCGGCTATCTTGATCTTGTCGAAGGGAGGAATGCCGTAGGGGGTATCCCACTCCTGAAGGAATACATTGGAAGAATTACACGATGCAAGCATAAGGGCTGCTCCCATCACGGTCAAAAGCTTTTTCATTTAATAAGACTGTTAGTTGTCCCGGAATAAAACACATCCAGCAGAGTGAACTGGGCGCTGCCTTGATAACGCGACAGAATGCCCACGATATCCACCTTTCTGCTGCCATTGCGCACGTCTTCGGGAATGGCCACGTCGGCAAAGCGGGCATAGCCGCTTGTTCGCACCTGCACTTCCACGCCGTCGTACATAAAGTAATGGCTCACGCTCTGCGCATTGGGATGGGAGATGATCACGTCTTTGTACAGCTCTTCGTAGCCGAAGTTGTCGAAGGATGTATAGGCCTGGCCTATGACGCCGCTGCCGTCGCCTATCTCAACATTATCCCACACACCTGACTGCGCAAGGGTCAGGAAGCGATTTTTGGTAAGCGACCAGGTAGTGATGCCGAAGGTGTAGTCCGCGCCCTTGGCCCTGCTGTTGGGCGAAGAAAGGAACACGCGGTTCCAGGACTCATACTTGGTATGATTCAGGTTGGGATCGGGATAGAACAGGCAGAAAATCTCCTTGCCATTGTCGGAGTTGCCGTAAGTAAGGCCGTCAAGCCTGGTGTACATACTCACTATGGGGCTTTGGGTGGCGTCTTTCATGGCCGTGAGCTCAGCTCCCGTGAAATAGGAAGGCTTAACCCGCTGCTCCTGAGGAAGGATGGCTCCGCGGAAAATGTGCTCGTTGATAATGGGCAGCAAATCGATGTACGAGGTTTCATATTCCGGCTCGGTATCCGTCAGGCCGTCGAGATAATCTTGCCAGCCATCGCCGAGAAGTCCGAGCTGGAGGAGACCCGCGCCGCCGTAATTGCCGCTCTTGTATCCATATTCGCCCACCACGAGGCCGCGGCACTTAACATACAGTATCTGGCCCACCTTGTAGTCATCATAGGAAGAGCTGCGGCCAAGCTTGAGGCAGATGGCGCCCGTAGCATCCTGGATATAGATTTCGCGATAGACGTTACCATCTTCGTCCGAAGTGGTTATCTCGCCCTTGATAATAAGGTTATCGACAATTTCAACCGGAGTGCCGTGATTTGTATAAAGCGCTTTGATTTGAGCGATAGTGGCGTTTACCTCGGAGTCCATGTTGACGGGAGTAAAAGGTTTACCCTCTTTGTAGGACCTGGGATTCACAGGCTGCCATTCTTCAATCAGACTCTGGCAGGAAACGAGTGCCGCAAGGGCGGCTATTGAGAATAAAAACTTTTTCATGGCGCTTAGAATCTGAAATAAACGTTAAGCATATAGTTGAATCCGGGCATATAGAAATACTTGGAGTCGAAACGGTAGAACCTGTTCTTGCCTTCAGTATTGTCCACTATTCGGGTCTGCTCGTAACCGCCGGTCTTGACATCGCGGTTGTTGAGGATGTTCTTGGCGTTGAGCGAGAAGCCGAGCTGGTATTTACGCTGGATATAGAATGACTTACCCACCGAGAAGTTCAGCAGGAAAGCAGGCGCGAACTTCTCCTGGGTGGCCATGTACTCGATTTCTTCGGGAGTCGCCTTGTAGTCAGGTCCCATTACCGCATAGTCGGTACGGTACAGAGGGTTCATATCCAGATATGCGCGGTCAAAGTATTCCACGTCGGCATCCACGAACCAATAGTTGTAGTTCCAAGCAAGGCCAAGGCTCACGGCTGTCTGGGGTGTGGAAGGCACATAGTGCTTTTTCAGACTTGTGTAATCGTTGAGGCCGGTGCCTTCGGGAATGTTGTTATACACGTCACGCGGATAAACGGGATGATTCTTCCAGAAGGAGACATTCATGATCTCGCTGCCGTTGTAACTGACAAGGGAGGCGCTGTTGTCAAGAGTCTGCACCATGGTGGGATTGGAAGTATAGACGGCCTCGCCATAGGCTACGACGCCCTGCACGCTCAGGTTGGGGATGAAGTAGGTCGGAATCTTGAATCCAAGCTCCATACCTACGTGCCTCTGGTCGATACCGCTCAGGGCGAAGTTGGAGAAGGCGTTCTGCACGTCGTCGTATGCGCTCATGATCTTGCTCTGGTCCTTGATGGTGGTGTAGTAAGCGGTGGCGCGCACATTGATACCGTTGCCGCTGTACTGCCAGTTAAGGTCGGAGGCGAAAGTCTTGACGGTGGTGAGCTTGTCCACCATGCTGTTCCTGGTACGCGGACTCAGGAATACCTGGTTGAAGGTAGGAGCGTCGTTGAAATAACCTACATTACCATATACCCTCATATTGCCGCCAATCACATAATTGACGCCCAGCTTGGCAGCATAGGTCAGGAAATGCGCCTTTTTGGAATTGCCGAACGAGGTTATCACCTCACCCTTTGAGTCCCTGGCAGGCTGCACGGTGATGCCGCTCACAGGGTCGGTGAACTCTTTTCCGGGGAAAAGGCCCTTGCGGATCAAGCCCTCGCGCCAGAAACGCTGATAGCCCAGCTTGGCGCCCACATTGATGCCAAGGTTGCCGAATGAGAACTCGCCGTTGGCCCATCCGCCGTAATTGTGCACATGGGCATTGTAGTCATATCCGTATTTATCTCCTGCGTGAAGAATCCGCGACTTGCCGCCGTGAGCCAGATAATACTCGAGGTCGTTGGCTGCCATAAAAGGCGTGGATGCAAAGTCACGGTCGGCAAAATTGTCCACATCAACGAAATACTGTCCACCCAGAAGGTCGGCCAGGATCTTGTAATAATGTGTCTTGTTCCATTTGGCGTTCAGACCGCCCGTAACCGTGAGCCAGGATTTGGGACGATACTTGAAACTTGTAGAGAAGTTCAGGTCGTTCTGGTCGGTACGGCGTTCCTCCTGAACGTATTTGGAGCGCTTGGTCTCGCCGTTCTCGTTAGGAGCATAGCTCAAATTATTCACCTGGTAGATGCGGTCCCAGTTCATATGGACCACGTCAGGTACCTCGTTGTACCAGGACTTAAAAGCCTCTATGGCCTTAGCCTGGTTATTCCTCTTGTAATCAGGGTTGTCGTTGTAAAAATACGACGGCAGATTGCGGTAGTAGTCAGGACGAGGATCCTGCGCATTGTACCAGTCAAGTGCGGTATATCCGTTCTTACCGAAACGATAAAGCACCGTAGCGCTTCCCTGGAATATATCGGAGGGCTTGAAATCCCACTGTACATATGCCACAGGCTCATGGGTCTTGCGAACGCGTGCATTACGCACACGGCCGTCCTGGTAGCCCCAGTTGGCATTGTACATATTGTCGTACATGAGGTCATACACTTCCTGGGTGGATGCCATCTGGGCGCCGCGCTCTCCAGGAGTGCCGAAGATGGCAAAATGCAGGGTATGGACATCGTCGAACACCTTGTCGGCCGCCAGATAATAGGCAAACGAACGGTAGTACACTCCATCTATCCAGTCATTGCCGCCCAGGCGGGCACTAACGTTGGTGGCAAAAGCCCAGCCGTTGTCCATGGGGCCGGTGGCATATGACGCCATAAGGCGCAGACGGTACAGCGAGCTGTTGGTCAACACGCTGCCGCGAAGGCCCTTGCGCATCTGCCCCGCCGTGCCGAATACGTTGGTTACTCCGTTATAGCCGCCCAGGGCCACGTCGGAGACCTCGGCTCCGTTCACCGTCTCCTTGGAGCGCATTGCCTCATTCAGACCGCTCCAAAGGGAGAAAGGACCGTATCCGGTAATGGCGTCGTTCATCTTGACGCCGGCCAGATAGACCTCCTGACTCTCGGAATTGTATCCACGGGCGCGGAAACGCACCGATGAGAAATTGTATCCGGCAATATTGTTGAACACGTCATTGCTGCCGAACAGGATGGTAGGGTTGTCGTTGAACCCGGAGTCGTCCATATCGAAGGCAGCAAAGGAATCATCGTCAACTTCCGTCACTCTCTGGATTCCGGTGAGCGAGATATTGAACATGTTCTTTACATAGCCGTCATTAACGCTTACCTGCACCTGGCTCTCAAGGTATTCAGGAGCTTCGATTACCAGGGTGTACATACCGTCTTCCAGGTCCGGGATGAGGAAGCTGCCGTCCTGGGCGGATGAGACTGTAGCAATCTCTGCGGCACCCTGTTTCAGGATCAGACGGGCGTTTTCCACCGGCTGACGGCCATTACGGTTGATGACCGTACCCTTCACGCCGCCGGTGGGGCCCTGCGCAAAGATGGTCAGAGACGCAAGAGCCGCAGCAAATGCCAAAATTATTCGTTTAGTCATATGTGTTATTTCTTAATGACAATGTAAGTAGGATAGTGGTCGGAGAAGCCTCCTACGAAGGAACCGCCCGAGAAAGTGCGGAGCGGGGTGCCTTTATACTGGCCGCTCTGGTTGGTCATGAACGGCTTGGTAAAGATACGGCCGTAATACTTCTGCTTCACGATAGGCTGGATCTGGAAAGTTCCGGGAGCGGCATTGGCCAGGGCGTTGTTGACCATAACTATATCGAAGATATTATTGCCGCCCTGATAATAAAGCGACGCATATCCGGCCTTGATCATGCTCAGGAACGGGTCGAAGAAGTCTTCGTCCGTGAGATCCTCGCGAAACTCCCTTCCTCGCAGGAATTCGGTCATGGACACATCCTGGGGATTGTCGTTCATATCGCCCATAACCACTATCTTGATGCCCGGAAATTCCTTCTGCAGCTCCATTGCCCGCTGGTAAGCGATCTCGGCGCCGCGCGGACGGAGGTCGGCGCCCTTTCCGCCCAGACGGGACGGAAGGTGGCACACGAAGAAGGCAAACATCTCGCCGTCGATGGTTCCCCGGACCATCAGCACATCGCGGGTCTTGAAATTATCCTTCTCCTCCTGGGTCCACTGACTCCAGTCTATGCGTGACGGGTCGAAGGTGAACGGAATGGCCTCGCTGGCAATGAATTTGAAGATTTCAGGACGATAGAACAAAGCGCAATCCACGCCTCGGCGGTCCGGGCTGTCGTAATGTACTATCTGATAATTGGCATCGGCAATGGCGGGCTCTGAAACAAGGTCTTCCAGAACGTGGCGGTTCTCAACTTCAGAAACGCCGAGCACGGCATGCCATACCCCGTTGTCTTTCTTCATTTCGGCGATAACCCTGGCCATATTCTGCAATTTCTTGGCATATTTGGCTTCTGTCCAGTTATTGGCGCCGTCCGGAAGATATTCGTAATCGTTCTTACCGTCGTCGTGGTAAATATCGAAAAGGTTTTCCAAGTTGTAGAAACCTATTACATAAGAAGTTCCGCTATTGTTGCCCTGGGTCATCCGGGCAGGGGTGCCGCAAGATAGCACCAACATCAATACGGAGAGTGAGACAATGATCTTTCTCATATTCGTGGGTTACCAGTTGATAAGTGTAGAGTTAGGATCGGCCCCTTCTATGGCCGCTGCTTTGTCTTTCCCGAGAAATGCCGGCAGATTGGCAAAGAAATCAAGGCCGGTCTTCTTCTCCAGCGCCTCGATGGACATGGAGTAGTTTTGGAAACTGTTGTTTGAAATGTCCTTGGTGTGCGGCAGGTAGTAACCGACTGCCGACCAATCGTTGCCCTTGCGCCTAAGGAGAGCCTTAAAATATGCCGACGGGATAGCTACGGAAACGCCGCTCTTGTCGCCTGTATAGCCAAGGGGCGAACGGATATCGCAGCCTGTACAGACATACAGAGTGTCGCAGTTCTTGGCATAGGTGCGCACCTTACTTTCCAGATTAGCCCAAATCTCCCCGTTGAAATCATATTGCTGGGGTGTCATATTGGTAGCATAGAAAGTAGACTTGTTAGAGGCAGCCTTCTGCCTGTCCGCCGACGGAATCTGATGTCCCCTGGTCCAGCCTCCTCCATACGAGCCGCCTGTCAGATAAGGTTGCTTCAACTTCAAATCCGTCAGGATGGGATCGTCGATGAAGATGTCGTAACGGCCATAATTGCCTTCGAGCAAACCGGCGTTAAGAGGATATGCCACCCAGATGGATACATAATTCTTGCTGTCCCAGTAGAACGACCAGTTGCGGGTACCGCTTGTGGCCATGTCCACGTAAGTACCGCCCTTCATGTCGTGGATAAAAAACATCAGGTCGTCGTTGTCCTGGGGAGACGGAAGTTCCATCATCCAGCTCGGGAAACTATGCGATACGTTGGCAGATTGGGTAATTTCCAGATTGACCGAGTGGGCACGGGTATCCAGCCTCAGCTTTGCCTTGCGGGGAGAGTCGGTCTCGTTGGCGGCAACCGTAACGGTAACGCTTTCAAATCCGTTACCCGAAGCGGCGCTGGTGGTAATCCATCCCGAGCCGCCCTCCAAATAATCGACACTAAGCTTCCAGGAGCTTTCGGCGGCGACGGAAAGCGTCTGTTCGCCACCGGAAGAAGAGACCATAGTGGAGGGCAAAGTCAGCACAGGAATCCGCTCTTCCTCCTTGCCACAAGAGGCAAGGAGGAAGAAAGCGGATAACAAGACCGCACCTATATAGGCGAAGCGTTTCAGCATGTATTACTCGTAAATAAGGGTGAGTTTCTGGAACTGGGCGTTGTAGGCGTTGGTCACCACAAAGCGGTATGCAGCCCCGGGCTCGCCGGCAACATCCCAAGAATAGTCCGTCCCCTTCTTCAACTTCTCGTCGTTAACATTCAGGCGGGTACCGTCTGCCTTGGCTATGTCGCCGATAACATTCTCGGAAGCAGCTGCGCCGGTGAGGAACTGGACTTTGGTAAGTGCCTTGCCCTCGATGGCCGGGAACTGGATATAAGAATCTTTCTTGCCGATAAGCAGGTAGTAGGAATCGTTCGATTTGGCCTGATAGTACTTGTCAGCGGCGTGCAGGGTGAATGTATATCCATCAACGGTATAGGTGCCGTCCTGCTTGCCGTTGGCGCTTGCCTGTGGCAGGTTGGTGTCTTCCTTGGTGAAGTCGACACTGATAGTGAGAGCCTCGCCGCTCGAAGGTTTGGCCTGGGTGACGGTAACGGTTGCGTTCACGCCGGCTTCGGCGCAGGCAACAGTGATATGGGCCACCTTGGCGGCATCGGTGCCGTTGGCTGCAAAGCTTACGGTAACCGTCGCATCACCGGTTCCCGATGCAGGAGAAAGGGTGAAGTCGGCATTGTCGGAAGTGGCTTCCCAGGCAGCGTTGGAGGAAATGCTGAAAGTTGCGGAGGTCTGGTCGGCCTTGGCACTTATGGTATCGGGAGATACGCTGCAGTACTTGGCGTTGGGGTCGGCGGGAGCGATCTCGGTGGCCACCACGTTGATATACTTGCCGCTGCCGGTGATGCCGCTGAAGTAACCCTTGACGGTGACTTTCTTGCCGTCGAACGAAGCGGCTCCGAGAGCATCGAGCGGAGCGGAGACGGAACCCATCTTGGTGTTCGGATCCACGCCGTCAATCTCAATGTTCACATAGTTGCCGGAGATGATGAGCTTGCCGGTCATCTTCACGAACTCGGTCACGGCGGAATTGTAGCTGGCGGCCAAGGAGTTCAGGTCCTTGGGCTCGGGATAAGTAACGGCGCTTCCGGAAGAAAGCTTGGTGACCTTGGGTGCCTTGAGCTCGGGCACGCCCCCATAGAAATCCTTCTGGGCCTCCACCTTTACTTTGTCGCCGATTGCCACGGAAGGTACGGTCTCGTTGTTCTTGGCATCGAAATACAGATACACGTTGGCGGTGCCGTCGCTGACCACGATGCCTTGCTTGGAAATGGCCATCACCGTCGATTCGGGGATAATCACGGATGTACCGTCGGGTACTTCTATGATCTGGGCCACCGTGCCGGTAACCGTCTCGGCGGGCTGGTCGGAACCTTCCGTGAACGCCTCGATGTAGGCATCCACCATCTCGTGCTTAACGCTACCGTTGCTCTCGTAGCGGAGGTACTTGCCGCGCACGGTTACGGTACCGCCCTTCTTGACCTTGCTTGACCAGTCGGCGGCATTGTTGACGGTCCATACCACCACGGTGGCAGTGCCGTCGTTCAAGTCGAAGGAACAGTACTTGGTGTTGACGTCCGAAGTGACCTTGCCAACCAGGCGGTAGGTAGTATTGGGATCGGCCTTGGAGATAAACTCGGCGCAGGTAATCTGCTGCACCTTGGTAGGATCTTCAGGCTCGACGTTACCACCATCGGTAACGCCGTTGAGGCTGTAAATGTAAGCCGCGCCTTTGCCGGAAGTCTCGGCGGTTGAGCCAAAGAGGGTGACGGGGCCGTAGAGAATCACTTCGTCGCCGACCTGTACTTCAGTATCTCCCTTCTTCCACTGGCGGCCGCCAAGATAATAAACCTGGTAGGCCTCAAAATCATCGGAAGCTGCCTTTCCGTCATCGGAAATAAAGAATACGGCATTACCATAATTACCGCTGGCCTCGAAGGTAGTCTGCACCTTGTGGATTATGCCCTTGACATAATACTTGGTTGAAGTGACTTCTTTGTCGGCGAGATTGGCCTTGATCCAGGCATTAGCCTCGCTGGCGCTCCAGGCGGTTTCGGGAGTAAGACCGTCACCGGGCTTGAGAGAGCCGGGTTGGGAGACAGTTATGGCCACATAGCCGGCCATGCCCGCATTGATCTTAAGTCCGGTCTTGCGGTCCTTGCCGTCATTGGCTTTGGCGGTAAAAGTGACGAGGGCATTGCCGGTGCCGCTTGTGGGCTCGACGGAAAGCCACTCCTTCGCATCGGCAGGAATGCTCACATTCCAAGCCTGTGCGGTGGTAACTTGCACCTGAGCCTGTCCTCCGCTCTGGGTGAATTCTATGACATCCTTGTCAACAGAGATACCAAAAACGGGTTTTTCCTTCTGGCATGCCACAAGCAATGAAGCCACAGCAGCAGCCAAAGCGATAAACAATCCTTTGAATTTCATAATAACGTGTTATTTTATACAATTGTCCTTTTTAGATTTTCAAATATAGAATTTTTTCAGAACAATTGCAATTTGTCCCCACTAGTTTCGCAATTCCGCCCCAGCCGCCCAAACCCCGCCTTCGCTAGCGCACGGGGCAGGGCGGCGAAAACGAAACGGCCGGCTGAATCTGAGATCCGGCCGGCCGTTCAATAAGTGCTGACAGACTAAAGCTGCTCGATCTTGGTTGCGATCAGGACGAAGTAGATGCCGCCCGTGCCGGATGTACCGATATAGTAACCGGACACCTTGACCTTCTTGCCATCGTACTTAGGGTCGAGAACCGAGCCCTGGAGGCTTCCGGTACGCTTGGAGGCTCCATCTACGGTAACATTGACATTGCTGCCGTTGGTCTGGTAAGTGCCGGTGAAGGAGATGTACTCGGATGCGTGCACGCTGTCGGGATAAGCATCGAAAGTGGAGGTGACATCGGTCGCCACAAGCTCGGGGACGGCCGCACCGCTTTCAACCACGGTAACGGTAGCGCCCTGGTTGGACTCGACCAGATTGTAGAAAGTGGTCTTGGTGCCGGATACAGTCACTATGTCGCCCACGGCAGGAGTAGTGGCGGGGCTGTACACATAGAAACCGGTCTTGCCGTCGGTTACCACCACACCCTTGTTGCCCTTGGCAGCCGTAACTCCGGTAAGAGTGAACTCGGCCTTGTCGGCAAGGGCGATGATGGTGCTCAGGTCGGTGTACTCGATGGTAGGCACCTCAGCCTCGCCCTCAACCATTTCGGTAAAGACGATATTGAGATGGCTGCCGCCGGAGATGGACTGGGTGTAACCGCGGATAGTGACCTTCTTGTCCAGCACGGTGTTCAGGTCGAACTGGGCGGGAAGCTGATAGCCAGAAATGTCGGCGTCGGTGTATCCGTCAAGATAGACGTTGATATAGCTGCCGTTCTTCTTGGGAGTTCCGGTCAGCTGCACATACTCGACGGGGATGCAATTCTCGACGCTGGAGCTCTTGCCCTTGATGGACTCTACAAGAGCGGCAAGTGCGTTCTTGTCGAGCACCTTGGGAGTAGGATAAGTTACGGAGCCGCTGCCCTCGGAGACCTTCTCTTCGAGGATGAATCCGTCCTTTCCGTCGCAGCTCATCTGCAGACCGAAGTTGTAGTGGCCGAATTCGTCTATAATCTCGATCTCGTCGCCGAGCTTGTAATTCTCGGGCTTGAACTTGGAGCCGTAGTACGCGAGGAATGCGCCGGTCTCGTCGGCTAGAATGTAGCCGCGCTTGCAGATGGCCATTATGCGGCCCTTGACGTGGCCGTAACCGGCCTTGACGCCCTCGGCGATGGTGCTGAGGTCAGGAGCGTTGGCGCCCTGCTTGACAGTAACGTCCATAGCGGTAGAACCGTCGGCACTCTCGGAGCTGAAGGTCACGGTGCCGGTACGAGGCTTAACGGTTTCATTGGCCGCTACGCGAAGCTTTACGACTGCAGTGTCGGCAGGGTTGGGCTCCAGTTTGGAAGGAACGCCCTGAACGTATTCCATCGAAACCAGGGAAATCCAGTCCACATTAGGATTTACAAACGTACCATTGCCCTTGTAAGCAGCTTTGACGACGAATTCCTTGCCATCTTTGTCAACATCCAGCGATTCGGTGTCAAGCTTGAGAAGAGCCTTGACAACCTCAAGCACGGTAACGTCGACAAGCTCTATGGTAGTGTTGTAGGTAGATTTAGGACCCTCGACTGTGATAATGTCACCGATGTCAAGACCCCAGGATGCGATAGGATTGTTCTGAAGTTTACCGTCTTTGTCGGCCATACCGTAAATCTGGATGTCACCTTCGGTAGTTCCGTCGTTAATCCACATATTACCGTATCTTTCGGCGTTGGAAGCCCAGCCGGTAATAGTGGCGGTGACACGGACATTCTTACCGTCGGGCATAGTCTTGATCTCAGCGCAAGTAGCTTCGACCGGCTTGAGCTCGCCCTGGCGTACGATGATATACTGAGTTACCTGGCTCTCGCCGGAACCCACGAGGATGTGGAGTTCCTGCTCGCGGCCGCCGTCGATTGCATCGGCGTGGAAGGTGACTTTGCTTTCACCCGCGCCGCCGGAAACTGCGGATGCGGTAAGCCAGGCGGGAAGCTCACCGTAAACTTTGTTATCCTTGTCAATAAGGATATCCTTAGCCAGAGACCAAGGCTGCGAGGCTTTGATATTGAGGACTGCATCGCCGCCGGAGGCGGGAATGGACAGATATGTTTTGTCCAGCTGGATGCTTTCAAGAGAAGTGGCATCTTCCTTCTCGCAAGCTGCGAACACAAACACGAAAGATGCAAGGGCGATGAATAAATTCTTGAGTTTCATATTGCCTGTACTTCTTGATTAGTTGAACATATATTTAATTCCGACGGAAGCATACCAGCACTGGCCGATCGAATAGACAGGAGCCCAGGTTACGGTTTTGCCGGATACGGCGGAAGGAGTGGAGAATGTAGCATAGCCTTCGGCATCGGCACCCTCGAACTTGAGGATACGGCCTTCGTTGAGGTTGGAGTTCATACTCTTGGACACGCCCCAGCTGTTGTTGAACAGGTTGAGGATGTTCTTGATGTCGGCGCTGAGCTGAAGGATGTTGGTGGAGTTGCCGATGTTCACTTTGAAGTCGTGCTTGTAAGCGAAGTCCAGACGGTGCACCCAAGGTGAGAACACAGCGTAAGGCTCAGCGTACTGGCCCTTGTGGGAGCTCAGGTATGAGTCGTTGTTGACGAAGTCGATGAAGCGGTCGCGGTCGCCGTCCGACACGAAACGGAACTCACGGTTGGCAATCTGCTGGTCGGTAGGGATATAGAGGGCGTCGTACTGATATCCGTCGCCGTTCATATCGTTGGCAAGCATATAAGAATAGTTGTAGCCGCCCCTCCAGGCCTCGTAGATGAGGCTGAAGTGATTGCCGCTATGATCGTTGTGGGTTGCGGATGCAATCACACGGTCGGGAGTCACGTACTGCGAGCTGTGGAGCTTGATGTAGTTGGGACCCTTGACGGTAGGCACATAGGTGAAGGCCGACTCGGCATCGGAACCGGGCATACCGGTAACCTCGTAACGGGCTACGTGGGTGTATGCTGCGTACAGGTCGACCTCGGGGATGGGCTGCATCTTCACGGACACGTTGCCGCTCCAGCCGTAACCCAGGGCCGTATTGCTCAGCACGAATGCCTTGGTGGTGCTGCGGAAGTCGCCAGGATAGACAGGACGGTTGTCAGCGCCGTTGAAGGTCACGAAGCTCTCGACCGGCTTCATACTCCAGTCGGTCATCGTAACGTCGTTGACTGTCTTGTTGAACATACCCTCTACCGACACGCTGAACGGGAAGGATGTGGGGAAGCTATAGTCAAGGGCGAGCGAAGTCTTCCACTCCTGAGGCATCCTGAACTTAGGATCCACGGCAGCAATGGAAGAAGGCACGGTGCCTGACTCGGGACTTGCAGTAGCGGGCAGACCCATACCGATGAGCTTGTTGTAGAGCTCTTCCCTGGTGAGCACGCCGCCCTTGAACTGGGTCATATCAACCAGATTGTCGCCGATCTTGCTCTTGGCGTTGAGGGCGGCCCTGTACTGGACCAGACCGCCGTTGGTAGGCATATTGGTGAAGAACACCAGAGGAATACGGCCGGAGAAAAGACCGGTACCGCCGCGCACCTTCAGGCTCTTGTCGCCAAGGACATCCCAGCTGAAGCCGATACGGGGCGAAATGGTAAGGTTGGCGGTAGGCCACACACCGGTGTCGATGTGCTGAAGCTCATAGCCGTAGGTCAGAGGATAGTAGTCAAGATTCTTGATGGCGGCGTTGGTCATAAGGTCTCCGTTGTCGAAGAACAGACCGTCCAGACGCACGCCGGCGGTAATCTTGAGGCGCTCGGTAGCTGCCCATTCGTCCTGAATGTACACGCCGGGCTTGTGGAACTGTACCCTGGCCGCGGGGGCGAACTCGGGAACGTTGGTGCCGTCCTTGATGTAGCCGTAGGTAAGGGCCACGACCTCGGGGGTGGCGCCGCTGATGAAGTCGTCGACGCTGCCGTAGCGGTAATAACCGGTACCGTTACGCATATACTGGTTGTCGGCCATCTGATACTCGTAGCTTACGCCAGCGGTAACCTTATGGTTGCCTGCATACCAGATGATATCGTCCTTGACATTGGCCACGGTGTTGTTCACGGCGTTGTTCCAGGTAAAGAGCTCATAGCCGAGCGACATATACTGGATATTGTTGCCGGTGCCGTCCTGGATGTCGATGAACGGGAAGTCGGCCGAATTGGAGCCGCGCACGTCGTCGAGCTTGGAGAAGGTGGCGAGGAACTGGTTGCTCAGGTTGTCGCCCAGACGGCTGTTAAGGTCGATGGAACCGGTGTGGACGCGGTTGTTCATCGAGTACATCGTGTTGGCGAAGGCCATCGAGTAGAGCGAAGTACGGGAATACGGAGAACGGGTGCCGCCGTCCATCGAAGAGGCGTTGGGGCCGTTCCATATCAGATTGTTGGTGTAGTTGTAACGGAGAGCAAGGTGATGCTTGTCGTTGATGTTCCAGTCAATACGGGCGAGAGCCTTCATATTGTTCTGGTCGGCGGGGAAATCGGTGTACGAACCAGTGTCGTAGTTGTACTTGGTCTTCATATGCTCCTGAACCCTTGCAAGGTCCTCGAGAGTACAGTAAGAAATATTCTGGGACTCGATACCCTTGCCGTCAACGGAACCTCTCCAGCGTATAGCCACCGAAGGGGTCTGGGAGTACTCGAAGTTGACGAAGAAGAACAGCTTGTTCTTGATGATGGGGCCGCCGAGGGTCATACCGTAAGTGGTGTTGCGGTCGGTGTCGCGGGCGCCGGAGATGTCGACTCCGTTGACCGTGCTGCCGCGCATATTCTCGTTGCGGTGATATACGTAAGCGGTGCCCTTGAAGGTGTTGGTACCACTCTTGGTGATGGCGTTCACGCCGCCTCCCTTGAAGTTGGTCTGGCGTACATCGTAAGGGGAAATAACAACCTGGAGTTCCTCGAGAGCGTCGATGGAGATAGGATTGCCGCCGCCGGGAAGACCGGAAGAAAGACCGAAGTTGTTGTTGAAGTTAGCACCGTCAACTGTGAAGTTTGCAGTACGTCCGTCGGTACCGGCGAAGCTCATTCCGTTGCCGCCGTAAGGAGAGAGGCGGGTGATATCGGTAATGGTGCGGTTGACCGTGGGCATACTCATCATTTCACGGTTGCTGATGTTGGTAGCGGCTCCCGTCTTTTCGGTGGGGAATTTGGACGATGCCGTAGAGATCACTATAGCCTCGCTGAGAAGCTCCGCGTCGTCCTTGAGGGCGGCGTCCAGGGCGAATACCTCGGCAAGCTGAAGAGTGACGTCGGTGAAGTTTACCTTGTGATAACCCAGGCAGGACACCTCAACGGTGTAAGGGCCGCCGGTACGCATACCGGTAATGCTGTAACGGCCTTCATTGTTGGTCATCGCATAGTACTGGGAACCGGATGGGGTATGGACCGCCACGATGGTGGCGCCGGGGATAGCCCCCCCCTCGGCATCGGTGACTCGGCCACCGAGAGAAGCGGTCGTGACCTGCGCGTAGGCAGACACGACAAAGAACATTGCCGCCAGAGACAGCAACAGTGCTTTAAATGTTTGTTTCATAAAATAAAAAGTAACGTTTTGTTTTTATTTTTATGGTGCAAAGGTAGTTCAAGAAAAAATCTCTTACAACTAAGATTTTGACAAATTGTTAACATTTTTTATCTATCTTTGCGCCCAATAACCTGCGAGGAAAGATTTGCCTGCTTGCAACCTCGCTCTAAAAAATGCTAAAATGAATTATTTGTTCACATCGGAGTCTGTCTCCGAGGGCCACCCCGACAAAGTGGCCGACCAAATTTCCGACGCCATCCTGGACGAATTCCTGTCGCAGGACCCCGATTCAAAAGTAGCCTGCGAGACTTTCTGCACAGCCGGTCTGGTAATCGTGGGCGGTGAAGTACGCTCCGACAATGCCTACGTGGATATCCAGGAGACGGTGCGCCGCACCATCGCCCGCATAGGTTACACCAAGGCCGAATATGGCTTTGACGCAGCCAGTTGCGGAGTCATCAGCACCATTCACGAGCAGAGCGCCGACATCAACCGCGGCGTGGTACGTGCCAGCGAGGAAGAACAGGGCGCCGGCGACCAGGGTATGATGTTCGGCTATGCCAGCCGCGACACCGAAGACTATATGCCCCTAGCCCTCTCGCTCTCGCACCGCCTGCTGCAGGTGCTGTCGGACATCCGCCACAACGAGCCGGGGGTAATGCCCTACCTGAGGCCGGACGCCAAGGCGCAGTTCACCGTGGAGTTCTCTTCGCATCATCATCCCGTGCGTGTACATACTATTGTAGTGAGTACGCAGCACGACGAGTTCGGCACCGACGAGCAGATGCATCAGCGAATTGAATCCGACATTCGCAACATAGTGATACCCAGGCTCGTCGCCTCGCTGCCGGAGCGCACCGCAGCGCTGTTCAAGGGCGACTGGATACTGCACGTCAACCCCACCGGCAAGTTCGTCATAGGCGGCCCCGCCGGAGACACCGGCCTTACCGGACGCAAGATCGTGGTGGATACTTACGGAGGCCGGGGAGCCCACGGCGGCGGCGCATTTTCCGGCAAGGACTCCTCTAAGGTTGACCGCAGCGGAGCCTATGCTGCGCGCCACATCGCCAAGAACCTCGTAGCCGCCGGAGTGTGCGACGAATGCCTCGTTCAGATAGCCTACGCCATTGGCGTGGCCGAACCCGTGAGCGTATTCGTCGAGACTTACGGCAGTTCGCACGTAGAGGGCGGAGACGGATTTATAGCGTCCAAGGTACGCGAGCTTTTCGACCTCCACCCAGCCGCCATCGTACGCCGGTTCGGCCTCAAGAACCCCATATTCTCCCCCACCGCCGCCTACGGGCACGTGGGACGCAAGCCTTACCGCGCAAAGGTCAAGATCCAGGGAGAGGAGAAAGAAGTCCAGTTCTTCGGCTGGGAGCTGCTTGACCGCGTGGACGAGCTCAAACGAGCATTCGGCCTATGAGTTCCCGCAAAGAAAAACAGCACCGCGTGCAGATCAGCAACAAGCGGGCATCGTACGACTACGAGTTTTTGGAGCAGTACGACGCCGGCATTGTGCTGGTGGGCACGGAAATCAAGTCGCTGAGAGCCGGAAAAGCCTCTCTGGCCGACGCCTGGTGCTATTTTTACGGCGGCGAGCTCTACGTCAAAGGGATGAATATCTCCACCTACTTCTGGGCGTCCAAATGGGGCAGCCACGAGCCGGCCAGGGACCGCAAGCTGCTGCTCACCAAGCGTGAACTCAGGCACCTTGAGCAGGCTACCAAGACCAAAGGCCTCACCATAGTGGCGGTACGCGCCTACATAGCCGAAAACGGCTTCGCCAAGCTGCATATAGCACTTGCCCGCGGTAAAAAAGAATACGACAAACGCGCCACCATACGCGAAAAAGACATCCGGCGCGAGATGGAGCGCGGTTAGGTATGGTTGTTCAGTAAGCTATACTGCACAAAAGGGCATTAGAAACGAGTTGGTGCCGTAATCCAATAGTTTTGACCGGGGGATTACAGCACCAACTGGCTTATACGGGTGATTACTGCTTTATTACTTACTGAAACAACATCCAATCAAAGTAGTTTAAACAAGTCCTCTTTTTTGAGATACAGTGCTTTTGCAAGGCTCTCCGACTTGACTCCCGATCCCTCCTTCAGCATTTTCGCCGCCACTTTTATTCTTTCTTCAAAGCAAGCCGCTTTGAGATACTTACCAAAATAGCTGTTACATAGTTTGTTACCTCTGCTGCGCAGTTCTTCGAGGTTTCTTTCTTGGATATATCTAGAGCTGAATTGCATTTTCATTTGCTGCTCGTCTTCTTTCCTGACGAACAAAAAAGCCAGAAAAGCACGTGGTGTAATGAATAATCGTTCAACTTCTTCATAATCCACAAAGCACTTTGGCAACAGCATCCCGTCCTGGTTATACTCCCAATCTTGAGGCAAAACCTCATAAGTATGTAACAATGCCATCTGCGAGCGTCTCGAGAGGTCTCCTATGCGTAATCCTGAAGGCAAATCAGAGCGCTCACAAAAGTATAAGTTACCCACGCCCCATTTATAATTCCAGGGAGTCTTCCGATAAAAATCCAGGCAGTTCCTAAAAGTATAGATTATTTTTTGAAGCAACTCATCCCGGTCGCTAATAGGATCACAGGCAAGAAAGAATCCCTTTCCTAAGTGTTCTTTCAAACCGAACTTTGAATAATGACAGCATATTCTTATTGTTAGTTTGGCACGAAACTTTTGTGCCGCCTCAGGACTTGCGCGGATAACTACATGCAAGTGGGTTTCGTTTATATCATAGCATAAAACGACGGCGCCCACTTGGAAAGCCACTATAGCTATCGAGTTAACCGCAAAGACTTTAAGCTCATCTGTACCGAATGGGATATCGGCCTTTTTGCCGTCAGAATAAACGTGAAAGTAAGATTGGTCGTTTTTCATAGTTGTTTTTTCCAAATATAAGGCTTTTTTTGATATGTCGCATTAGCTGAATGACAAGTCACTCAGTAAGCTATACTGCACAAAAGGGCATTAGAAACGAGTTGGTGCCGTAATCCAATGGTTTTGTCCGGGGGATTACAGCACCAACTGGCTTATACGGGTGATTACTGCTTTATTACTTACTGAAAAAACTTAGCGGAACAGGGCTTTGACCAGCTCGGGAACGTCGGCTACTTTTATCACCTTGATACCGGAGGGCGCGGGAGTGTCCTGGGCGGAATAAGAACTCACGAATATCTTTTTGAAGCCAAGACGAGCGGCCTCGGCTATGCGGCGGTCGGTCTGGCCTACCGGGCGTATCTCGCCGCTAAGGCCGACCTCGCCGGCAAAACAGCAGTCGAGGGGCAGGGCGTAGTCGAAATTCGACGAGAGCACTGCCGCAATCACCGCAAGGTCGCAGGCGGGATCGCTGACCTTGAGGCCCCCGGCCATATTCAGGAACACATCTTTGGCGCTCAGGTGGAAGCCAGCCCTCTTTTCGAGCACCGCCAGGAGCATATTCAGGCGCCTTACGTCAAAACCGGTGGCGCTGCGCTGCGCGGTGCCATAAGCAGCCGACGACACCAGGGCCTGCACCTCAAAAAGAAGCGGCCTGGTACCGTCAAGCATTGCCGAAATGGCCGTTCCGCTCAGGCCCTCTTCGTGCATAGGTATGAGCATCTCGGAAGGATTGGGCACCTCCCTCAGGCCCTTGCCGGTCATTTCGAACACAGCCAGCTCGGAAGTGCTTCCAAAGCGGTTCTTGATACTCCTTAGGAGACGGTACGAGCCCCTGTTCTCGCCCTCGAACTGCAGCACTACGTCCACAATATGCTCCAGGATCTTGGGGCCGGCGATGTATCCGTCCTTGGTGATGTGACCTATGAGAATAACGGGCACGCCGCTGTCTTTGGCAAATCGCAGCAGGAGGGCGGCCACCTCTTTGATCTGGCTTACCGAACCCGGAGTCGAATCAAGGGTATCTGTGTACATTGTCTGCACCGAATCGACTATCATCAGGTCGGGCTTGATTTCACGCGCCTGGGCGAGCACCGCCTCGATCTGCGTCTCGCAGTAAATCAGGCAGCTTTCCGGAATGCCGCCCGGCGAAAGGCGCTCGGCGCGCATACGCACCTGCCTCTCGCTCTCCTCTCCGGTAACGTAGAGGGTAATGAGCGACGGGCAGCCGAGAGGCACCTGGAGGCTGAGAGTCGATTTGCCTATGCCGGGCTCACCTCCTATAAGTATAAGTGACCCCGGGACAACTCCCCCTCCCAGCAGCCGGTCGAGCTCGGCCACACCAAGTACCAGACGGGGCTCGGACGAGAGATCTATCTCGCCCAGCCTCCGGGGTTTACGGTCACTTGCCGCTGCCCTCTGCGAGCCCTTGCTCCCGGATGACTTGGCGGCCTCGACCGGAGCCTCCACCATAGTGTTCCACTCCCCGCAGGCGGGGCAGCGTCCCATCCACTTGGGACTCTCGTTTCCGCAACTGGTGCAGTACCAGAGGGTCTTTGCCTTAGTCGCCATACTGAGGGAAGTAATACGGACTCTTAACTATTGATTTTATGCCCTTGCCGCAATCGACGTTGCCGAGGACACGGGTAGCTCCCACCACCTCGCGGCCGTATTCGGTAAGGGTATTGATGCGCACCTTCTGCGAAGAATGTACTATCTTTCCATCTCCGAGGTACAATGCTACGTGGGTGACTTTCAACGGTTTCTTGGTGCCGAAGAACAGCAGGTCGCCCGGCTTCCATTCGCCGTCCTTGACGCTCTCGCCGGTAAAAATCTGTTCCCTGCCGTTGCGGGGAAGGATTATGCCGTTCATAAAGTAGCAGAACTTGACCAGCCCGCTGCAGTCGAAGTGCTTGATGCTGTTGCCGCCCCACATATAGGGAGTGCCGACAAAGCTGCACGCGAGCGAAGTGACCTCACGGGCGCAGAAGGAACGGCCCACTTCGTCCGAGGTGTTCAGCCCGCTGCGGCTAGTGGCCCAGGCGCGGAAATCCATCACCTGATGCGAAAGCACCCAGCCCATACGGCCGTCGGGCAGTATAAGCTCGACCCATCCGTCCTTGCAGCCGTCTGCCTTGCGCACAATGTTTCCCATCGTAAAATCGCACAGCGGCACGCTGCGCTCCGAGGGCTTTTCGCGTACACGAGCATATTCGGCGGTACATATCCATTTGGGAGCCTCAAGGTAGGCATCCTTCTCGGCATCGGAGAGGGTTTGAAGGCTCATTTCGGTGACCCAGCCGGTGTAATCTTCGGCTGTTACCTTAACCCAATAACGGTGAGTCTCGCCGGTGGTCTGCACCAGGGCTCCCATTAGCATCTGGTTCTCGAGAGGAGCCTCATAGTCGGGGCTCTGCCTCATAAAAGCGGACGAGAGAGTCACAACCGCCCACGTCAGAATCGAAGTCAGTATCATAGGTGCAAATTTAGTAAAAAACCATTAAGCGGCAAATAGCCATTTTAAGCGCACCCGGGAGCCACAATAGGCGGATCCAAATCGTTTAGCAATTGTGGGATAAGCATTTAGGATTTGTGTAAGCAATTGACTATATGAGTATTTGTTTTACTTTTGTGCTCAAGGATGAGAGTGTTTCGTTCACATACAGAGGGATTGCCTGCGCTCTGCGCGCTGGCACTTGCATTCGTTCCCGTATGCGAACTCGGGGCCGCCGAGGGAGCGCCCGCAACCGCCGGTCAATCGGGGATTGTGGGGCTGACCTGGTTCCTGGGCATCCTGGCGCTGACCTTTTTCATCTACATAGTGGTCACGCACTCCCCCCGTTTCCGCAAGAACTCAAGCGCCCAGACGCAGGAGCCGCCCACGCCGCCGAGCACCCTCCAGGCACCTCCCAAGCGCCCTTCGGCTATGAACGACGAAGAATTGTTCCAATACCTTAGCGACATTATACGCCGGGAGCAGCTCTACCTCAATCCCCTTCTGGATCGGCAGGGACTGATCAGCCGCCTGGGGGTATCGGCCCACAGGATAGGGGCGGCATTTTCAAAAGGCAGCGAATTCCACTCCCTGCCCGGATTTATCCGCAGCCTGCGCCTGGAGCACGCCTGCTCGCTGCTCACGTCGTTCCCAGAGCTCAGCGTGAAGGCAGTCGGCGAGTCATCGGGATTCTCAAACAACAGCACCTTCTGCGCCGACTTCAAGACCCGCTACGGAATAACCCCTTCCGACTACCGCCAAAAAATGCTTTCAGGCAATAGTTAGCAATTGTGTCCGAATCATTTAGCATTCGTGTCCGCTCTTGCTTGCGCGCTCGTCTTTTGTTTTATTTGTCTCTTGTTCGAAATAAACGTTTTGTACAAAGTTGAACAAGACATATGAAACCTCAAGCAAAACAAGATTCGTCTTTTGACCGCAAAAGACACATTGTTGGAGCGATTCTGGGGCCCATCTGCGCCCTTTTGGTTTACTTAACTCCCATTGCCGGTCTTTCTCCGGAAGCTCACAAGCTGCTGGCCATCGTTACCTTCGTCGCCTTCTGGTGGATTTGCGAGCCGGTTCCCATCCCCGTCACTTCCCTGCTCGGCCCCACCCTGTGCGTAATTTTCGGTGTGGTGCCGGCGGCCGACGCGTTCAAGGCTTTTGCCAACCCTATGATCTTCCTGTTTATGGGCGGCTTCCTCATAGCCAAGGGTATGATGGTAAACGGCCTCGACAAGCGCATCGCCTATGGAATAATGTCGATGAAATGGGTGGGCGATTCGCCGCGCCGCATATTCCTGGCAATAGGACTGGCCTGTATGCTCTGCTCGGGGTGGATCAGCAACACCGCCACTGCCGCTATGATGTTCCCTATCGCCCTCGGTCTTCTCGAGGCCATAAGGGAGATGATGGCTGCCAACGGCAAGGAAATCGACCTGAGAAGCTATAAGTACGCCACCGGCCTGATGCTGATGACCGCGTACGCCTGCTCCATCGGCGGCGTGCTCACGCCCATCGGTACTCCTCCCAATATCATTATGATAGGGTTCATCCGCGAGCTGGCTCCCGAAGCTCCTCAGATTACCTTCTTCAACTGGATGGTCTGGGGCTTCATAGCAATGATCCTCTACTTCATAGTCACTTACTTCGTGCTCTGGAAGATGTTCCCCGCCGACGTCAAGCACATCGACGGCGCCCAGGAGTTCATCCAGGAGCACAAGAACGCATTGGGCAAATGGACCCGCGCCCAGAAGAACACCCTCATAGCGTTCATAGTCGCCGTCGTCCTGTGGGTATTCCCCGGCATACTCAACGCCATCCAGGGCATCGCTCCCGATGCTATAAATCCCGACATACTAAAGACTTACAACAAGCTGTTCCCCGAGGCCATAGCCGCTATGATAGGCGGTCTGCTACTGTTCCTGATGCCCACCGACATCAAGAAGGGCGAGATGACCCTGAGCTGGAAAGACGGAGTCAAGGGCGTCGACTGGGGCACCCTGCTGCTGTTCGGCGGCGGTTTGGCAATAGGCGGAATGGTATTCTCCACCGGCCTTTCCAAGTGGATCGGCGAGTCGCTGACCAGCGCCCTGGGCGGCCATCCGTCGGAGTATCTGTTCCTCACCCTGTTCGCAGTCACTTCCCTCCTCCTGTCGGAGCTCACCTCCAACACCGCGGTCGCCAACCTGATGGGACCCATCGCCATCGCGACTGCCGTATCGCTGGGCTTCAGCCCCGTGCCGGTTTGCGTAGTGATGGCCCTTTGCACCTCGCTGGCCTTTATGCTTCCGGTTTCCACGCCGCCGAATGCAATTACCTATTCTTCCGGCTACATACCCATCACCAAGATGATCAAGGCGGGTGTCGTCCTCGACATCATAGGTGTATTTGCTATAACCGTCCCCCTGGTATACTTCCTTGTGAAGGCTATTATGGGCGTATAAAACTATAACCAAAAATGAGCAAGAATTTCTTCAGCCGCCTGAGCAACATCGGCAAAATAAAGAACCGGGCCGCATTCTCAGACGTCGATGAGCAGATTACCAAGTATATGTACGGCTCCGATGCGTTTATGCGTATCCTGGAGAGCCGCTACTCGTGCCATTCTTTCAGCGACTCCCCGGTGTCGGACACCAAACTGGAGATGATCCTGAACGCCGGCATCCTCGCCCCTTCCGCCAAGAATCTCCAGCCCACGCGCATCTGGGTAGTCAAGAGCGAGGAGGCCCTTGCCAAGCTGCGCACCGTGCATCCCTGTTACAACGCTCCGGTGGTGCTGATAGTCGGATGCCGTAACGAAGAGGCCTGGATACGCGAAAGCGACGGTGTAAACGCCGCCAAAACCGACGCGGCCATAGTGCTTACCCACCTGATGCTCACCGCCACCGACGCCGGGCTTGCCAATATGTGGATATGGGACTTCAATCCCAAGAAGATCAGGGAGGTACTCCCCGAAACGCGCGAGCACGGGGTTTACGCCCTGCTTGCCATAGGCTACCCCGCCGACGGCGAAGGAAAGCCCACCGAGCTCCACTCGGTCCGCAAGCCGCTCGAAGAAGTGGTGACGATGCTATAGTCTTCAAATCGGTATTATTCCAGTCCGGCAGCTTTTTTGCAATCGTGCTTGGAAAAAGCTACATTTGTAAAACCCTTTTTCACGGATGACGATAATACGCGTATGAGACTTTGGTCAAAAATCCTGGTCGCCCTCTCCTTCGGGGCGATCGGAACCGCCTGCCTCGCGCAGGCCCCGAAAGGAAAACTCACCTACTGCAGCTATTCCCGCACCGGCGCCGCCGGACTGGGCAAAGACTATTGTGAACTGATTGCCGAACCGGGTCAGACGCCCAAAGTGGTGGTAGCGCTGGACCTCGGCAACAGGTTCGGCAAACCCGAGACCCACGCAGAGTATCAGGTAGGAGAAGATGTAGTGGAAAAGCTCAGCAAGATGCTCTCCGACGCAAAAGTGTATAAACTCAACGGATACAGCGTTGACGAGCATATAAGCGGAGGCCATTCCTACCGCATCTACCAGGAGTACGACTCGGGCGAGAAGATCAACGCCCGCTGGTACGGTCACAACATCAAACAGGAAGCCCTGTCGGCGTACCATATGATAGAATCTTTCTTCCGGCCGTGGCGCACTCAGGCAATCCAGGAGAACGATCCGGTGGTACAATTCGAGCTTTCGGCCAAGCGCGTAGCGGGTCGCGGGACCGACTATTTCACCCTTCTCGCCCAGAACGGATTCCGTCCGCGTGTCATTTACGACCTCAACGTCGAAAGCAGCCTCAAAGAGGAGGTTCACGAGCAGTTCAACCTCGAATCGGAAGAAGACATCCAAAAGGTCAAGCAGCTGCAGGCCGACCTTATCGCGCTGGGTTCCAGTTCACTAGGCGACTACACCAAGGACGACTTTCTGGAAGGCGGAACGATCTATACCGTCAAACTTACCTATGGCTCCGGGGCCAAACAAACCCTGTACTGGCACAGCCACGACGTGGATCCCAAAGCCCAGGCCGTTTACGACCGCATCCGATCCTTCTTCCGCCAGTGGGTGAAATAAGACGCAACTAATCCAACATAAGTAGAGGGGCGGTATGCGCCTTGATCTACTGTCTGGCGCTATCGGGAAGTAATGCGGCGAGTTTTGGTATATCGAAATAAATATCTTTTCATATCTTTATCCCGTCATTATACAACACGATATAAACCTTTGTCCGCCGCTATGAAAAAGCAGCACCAAAAACAGAAGACCCGGCTGAAAGGTCCTTCAAAGGGACCTGCCGTACAAACATTTCAAGAAATAACGTACCGCGAGATTTTCCTAGCGGATCATAGAGACGAGGAGCACCACGAGTATACTAGATTAACCCTGTGCTTCTCGGATAAGGGGCCCTACCTGCAGGAGGACGTCTTTACCCCGGGATGGTCTGCCGGCAACTACGGAGGCGGGACTGTCCGTACCGACCTGCCCAAAGGTTTCTATAAGGGGCAGACACCGGAGACCTTTGCAGAGCATTTCGGAGAACGCTTCCGGGAACAGATCCGGCAGAATGCCGAGCTTGCCGCCTTCTTCAACGAAGCCAACTGCCGGCAGACGCTTTGAACGCACTATCCCGAACTGGCTGAATATGTCGGGTGCCGGATACCGGTTTTCTGTCTATTGCCGCAAATCGTTTATCGTTAAAGGAATCGTTAGTCTCTTTTCTTTGAATTAATAGTGAAGGGCGGCCTAGAATGGCGAGATTTGTAAAAAGACGATCTCGCTATGAATCACACACGTTTCTTTCGAACGGCGGTCCTCGCTCTGGGAGGACTGCTGCTCTGCGCTTGTCTCCCGAAAGTTGACCCGGTCGTTCCCGACGGGCCCGATGACCCCGGTCCAGAAACTCCGTCAGGACCGTTTTTCAACCTGCTCTCAACCTCCAATTCGTCCCCTCTTCCTCCGGATTTTACGGTAGTATATAACCGGGATGCCACAGGGAGCACTTTCCTGGTAAGGACCAATATCGAGGACTGGAAGGCCGTCCCCTCAGCCTCCTGGTGTACGGCCCATAAAGACGAGCAGGGGAACCTCGTGGTGCTGGTGGAGGATTATGGCGACGTGGCGACGCATGAGACCCTCCCGCCAAGGACCTGCAAGGTCGGCGTTGAAGCCGGTGACGTTTTCAAGCAGGATATCGTGGTCGTGCAGCAGAGCTGGACTTTCATCAACATCTATCCCGAGCCGGGAGCGGTGACGAATCCGCGTCCCGTCCAGATACCTCCCACCGGAGGCTCCCGGGACATAACCATCCTGACCAATGCATACCAATGGGTATGCTCCTCCAATGCGGACTGGCTCAAACCCGAGTGCATCGACAACGCCACGTTGCGCATTACCGTAGAACCGAGAGCCGCTTCCGAAACCACGTCCAGACACGCGACCGTCACGGTTACCGTCAAGTCCGACGAATTCATCTTCGACTCTTTCGAGGTGGTGGATGCCGACGCGGTGCTCGAAGGCGGAAGTTATGAATACGGCGATTCCACCGATTGGGATTAAGACGCATCCAAGTTTGAAAGGCCATGAAAAAGTACACGATATTCACGGTAACGCTGCTGGCGGCCATTTCCTGCGCCAAAGAGACCCCGACGGACATGGAGGGTCCCGTATCCAACAGCCTGCATGCCGTCATCCTGGACCATTCTCCCGCCACCAGGACCGTCCTCAGGGATAATCCGGGCCTTGCCATCGTCAGCGAGTGGCAGGCCGGGGACGCCATCGGCGTCTTCGGCGGCGGCTCCGTCAACCAGCAGTTCGTCCTTGAAGCCGGGACGATTTCCCCGGACGGACGATCGGCCGGCTTCGTCTCCGGCACGGGGACCCCTTCCGGTAATTTATTCTCATACAGTCCCTTCCAGCAAGGAGCGTCCGGGGCGGACGACCGTATCGTCCTGACGTTCCCCGAGGTGCAGGAAGGCATTTCCCCCGGGACCGTCAATCCTGTCCCCGACCCGGCCGCCAACATCCTTGCGGCTACAGGCACCCGGCAGAACGGCCTGTCTTTCAAGAGCGTCGTTTCAATCTTGAAAATCGGCCAGTCGTTCGAAGGGGAGACCACCCTGTCCCGGGTGGAATTCCGCGACCTTTCGGGCACGCCGGTCTGCGGGGAGATGACCATCTCACGGTCGGAGGCTCCCGCAGCGCAGATTACAGGCAGCGGCAAAGTCCTGACACTCCATCTGGGTAACGGCCTGCAGATCAAGGCCGGTGCCGTGATACCCCTCTATCTGATCGTTCCCGCCAGGGATTATCCGAAGGGATTCGAACTCGCCTTCATCAGCCAGGACGGGAAGAAAACAGTGAAAACGGTCGGTACGCGGATGGGCAAGACGCTGATGAGCGGAGCCGTTTATCCCATCGGAGAAACCTCCGCCTACGAATATCTCACGAACGTCGTGTGCAAGCTGAATGCCGGCGCACAGGTCATCACCCCGGAGAAGGCGGACCTGATCAAGATCCTCAACATCAGTTCGTCCCCCCTGGATGATATTGACGGAACGGCGATCCGGGACAACGGCAACGTTGTTTTCCGTACGTCCCTGGACCTGTTGGTGCACGACGACATGGCACCGGCTCCCGGCCAATGGTACATCTTCGAATATGGCGGGGACCTGTTGCCCGAAGGCGGCGTATTCAGGATCAAAAGCGTCGATCCCATGGGGGGCGGATACGCAAGGGTATTCGCCGTTACCGAGCCGAATGTCGCCGCACCTTACGAAGAACTGAAGCTGGGGGAGGAGATGTTCGATGCGGAAGGCAATGAGATCGAAGGAGCCGGCGTGAACTTGGACGTGGCGAGCTACCTCAAGGAAATTGTCGACGACGAAGGGAACACCGTACCTTTCTCCGTAAGCGAAGACGGCCAGTTGCTTTTCGAGGGGGATGCGGCCGCACGGATCGCCGGTGTCCGGACGAGGGCGGCGCGCTCGTTCAGGATCAATCTCCCGCAGCTCTCGGTCAATGTGAAGCAGGATTATGCGGAGGCGTCCCTGAGCGCACAGATGAGCGTGGATTTCAAGGTCGCCCTCGGCATGGTCCACGGCGAACTCCAATATGCCCACTTCACCGCACATCCCGCCCTGAGCCTGCAGGCCGACTTCTCCCTGAAGGCCGAACTCTTCAAATGGGAAAAGAAGGAACACCTCTATACCCTTCCCTTCGCCCCCATCCCGGTGGCCCCGGGAATCCTGCTGTTCCCGGAACTGGCTTTTTACGGGACGGTAGGCGTGGCGGGCGAAATCCGTTTCACGGCTTCCGTCAAATATACCTATGACATGGGGACTTACGGCATGTCATACAACCATGGTGACGGGTTCACGGTGCGGCACAAACCGACCGACCCGGAAAAAGAAGAGGGCTTCCAGCCGGAAATCGGCGGATTCTCCGGCAGCCTGAACGCCTACGGCACGCTGACGCTCAGGCCCTATGTCCACATCGTCAAACTGTTTGGTCTAGGCGTCGAGAGCAACTTCACCCTGTCGTTCGGCATCGAGACCAAGAGTGGCGGAGAAGGGACCAAACTGGCGTTGACGCCTTCCGTGGAACTGGTTCCCATCGTCATCACACTGGGCGGGTACTACACGAAGACACTGAAACAGCTGTCCGTCTCCAAGACCTTCGACCCTCTATGGGAAAGATACCTTGTTCCGGCTGTCACCTCTTACTCACTTGGCGCGCACGGGCATTGGACCGACGATTTTTATGCTTGGACGAGTAATGACTCCGGGGAGCTTACTTCAAGGGCATTTGTTTGCGACGACCAACTGCATTACGAGCTGAAGCTGGAGGGTCGGATGCTGAGAGAAATCCCGTACGGGGTGGTTGTCAGAAGGGGCAGTCGGTCCGACCTGAATATCCGTAGCGACGACCCTAAGACGTTCAGCTGGCTTGCCGCGGGAGCTCCGCCTTATATTATCCCAACCGTCAAGGACGTTTTCTTATATACCGACGCCATCCCGACTTACCCTGTAGTGTCCGTCCAGACGCTGGGGGTCTACGGCGCCGAAGGGGAAATAGAGGCGGAAATCTCCGAAACACCAACTTTCCACTTTGAGGACGGAGTTCCCTATCAGCTGATTCCGGTGTATTTCGATGCCGAAGGACAGTGCCACAGTTTCAACATAGGTTCTACGGCCATCGTCTGCTGGCCCACGGACTGGAACGGCAATCCCTACGTCAAGGCCTCCTCCGGACAATAAGTCGGGTCTTCGCGGCATTTGGTAATACATTCATCGGAAAAGTCAAGAACAATTATATTAAAGCACAGCAGTATGAACTCAATAATGAGCGGAAGGAAAATATTGAGCGCTTTTGCCCTTGCCCTGGGAGCGCTTTTGCTTTGTGCCTGTCCGAGGGTGGACCCTGTGGACCCCGTGGGGCCTGAAGGTCCCGAAGGACCAGAGGTGCCGGAGAAGCCCTATTTCAATCTTATGACCAGTTCGGGTACGCCTGTTCCGCAAGACTATGAGTTGGTTTATAACCGGGACGCCGTATCGGTGGCCGCGATGACGGTGAAAACCAATGTCACGGACTGGTCTGTCACTTCTTCCGATACCTGGTGTTCGGCAATAGCGAATGAAAACAACAGTATCGTTCTCCAGCTTCAGGAATACGGAGAGTCCCGGGAGGTCTTGCCCCCTCGCATTTGTACGGTGAGCGTACAGGCGGGCGCCGTATTCAATCAGACAATAAAGGTTGTACAGCAAAGCTACGTTGTCTTCTCGTTCGAAAGGGAAGGACAGCCTCTCGTCCTGCCGGCGTCCGGAGCGACCATAGATGTCCCCGTCTATTCGAACAGCTATCAATGGACGCCTACATCGCCTGCAGACTGGATCAAGTTGGAGAAGCGGAGTCCTTCCGTCCTCAGGGTCACGACGTCCCCCCGGCCGGCAACGGAGAGTTCTCCCAGAAGCGCCCTCGTCACCGTCCATTCCTCCTCGGACGAGTATGCCAAGGGTTCTTTTGAGGTCAGGGACGAAGACGCCACCTTATCCGGCGAGGATTATCAGTACGGAGAGCACATTGATTGGGATTAATTTTGACTTGATATGAAAAAGATAATTCTGCTGTTCTCATCTGTCATGCTTGTTCTTCCTTCCTGCCAACGAGAGATGCCCTGTCAAGATGCGGAAGAGACCCACTCCATCCGCGGCACGATCGACAATGAAGACGCCGTGACAAGGTCCATCCTCGTGGACAATCCAGGTATAAAACTGGAATCCCGCTGGCAGGACGGCGATGTCATCGGTTATTTCGGCGGCGATGCCCGAAACGGGCAGCTCGCCCTTACGGCCCGGAGCATTTCCGCCAATGGGAAGACTGCCCTGTTTACTTCGCCGGAAGAAATCCCTTCTTCGGACCTTATCTCCTACAGCCCCTACCAGGAAAGTGCAGAAATGGAGGGAGGGGAGCTGGTGCTGAGCTTCCCCGCCACCCAGCACTTCCGCGGCACCGCAGGGGTGTCGGCTCCCGATCCGGAGGCCAATATTCTAGTGGGGACCGGTAACAGGAGTGCAGGGCTCAAATTCCGCAGCCTGCTTGCCGTCCTGAAAATCGGCCAGGTTTTCGAGCAGGACGTCACCATAGACCGAGTGGAGTTCCGCGACCTGGATGGGAAACCCGTCAGCGGAGAAATGCGCGTCAACCCTGCCGACCCGACCCAACCCGCGTTTGCAGGGGATGGGAAGGTACTAGCCCTGGACTTTGGGGACGGACTGGAGGTGGAAGCGGGGGCGCTGCAGCCCTTCTACCTGATTGTGCCGGCCAGGAACTATTCCAAGGGCTTCGAAGTGAAGTTCGTGTGCAGGTCCGGAAGCCCGATTGTCAGGACGGTCGGGACAAAGATGGGCAAGGAACTGCAGCGGGGAGTTATCTATCCTGTCGGCGAAATGACTCAGCCGGTCCAGGCTCCGGGCGCGGATTCCCAGCTTGACAGCAAGGCGCGCATCGTGACGCCCGAACTGATGGACCTGGCACAAGTCCTCTCCACACGGGAGAATTACCTGAAGGATGAAAAGGGGGGTATATGCTACGATGTCAACGACCGTCCCATCCTGCTCCCCGAGTATGATATGCTGGTGCACAAGGACTTCCAGCCCGAGACAGGGGGATGGCTCCTTTTCGACATGCCCACGGATGACCTGCCGACCGGCGGAGTATACAAGATAACGTCCTGCGAAAAAGTGGATGACAATTATTACCGCATTTATGTTAAACCGGAGGCCAATATTTTCGCCCCTTTCAAAGAGTTGACGGCAGGCGATCCAATTTTCGATGCTGACGGGAACTTCCTGGAAGACGGCGGGTTCGAAATAGACCTGGCCGGTTCCCTGCAATCCATTACGGATGAAAATGGCAAGGAACTCACTTTCAGTGCGGGTCCGGACGGCGGATTATACTTCGGCGAAGAAGAAACGGCAGGGCTGCTTGGACTGGACACGAGGGCCATGTTCAAGCATAAATTTACGATTCCCAGTCTGGATGTTAATCTTAAATCCCACGATGACAGCCAGGTGCTGACCTGCGAGGCGACCTTTTCCTCCAAGTTGACTCTGGAGGTGAAAGCTGCGGTCAAGATTATTGACGGGACTCTGCAATACCTCCACTTCACGGCACAGCCGGCCCTGGAATTGAAGGGAGAATTCTCTCTCAAGGCCGCTGTGGACAAGTCCCTGACCAAGCACATATATACCATGCATTTCGCTCCCATTCCCATCGCCCCCGGCGTCCTGCTGGTACCGACCATCGATTTTGAAGGGGGCGTTTCCATAGGAGGCAGTCTCAAGTTCAAGACATCACTGAGTTATACCCATGATTTTGGTATGTATGGTTTCTCTTACAACAACGGTGATGGATTCACGTTCCGTCACCATCTGAACGAATCGTCCAAGGACGACGGTTTCAATCCCAAAATTGACGGTGCCGAGGGCACTCTCTATGCTTCGGCCAGCCTGATTATGACGCCCACTGTCTCTTTATACGGCCTGATGGGGGCAGGGGTACAGACAAGTATTGGCCTGCAATTCGGTATCAGCAGCTCCTTTGATGGGGGCGGCGTGAAACTGGCTCTCACGCCCAGCATAGAATTTACGCCCAAAGTGGCTTCCCTGGGAGGTTATCTCACGTACACGTTCAAGGAATTTACCGGGTCTATCCCCTTCGATCCCATCTGGGAAAGATGGCTCCAGCCTTCCGGGAAACGGACGCTCATCGATTTGGTTTATGAATGGAGCGACTGGAACGTTCATCTTCCGGAAATAATGGACTATGACCGAAGCGTACCGAAAAGGATGTACGCAACGTATGACTTTATTTTCGAGCATCCTACCCTGTCTGGTTTTGATGTCGCCATCTATGTTTATGAGGCTGCCGGGGCCGTCAGATGGCGCACCGCAAAAACGAGTTATCCAGACGGGACAAGCACCTATGATTATTACCCTGATTATCCTGACAAAGGGCGCATTTTTTATTTCGATAAATTCGTGGAAGCCGGGTATCCGCACCTGTGGCCTTTTGTGACACTCAAGCCGATCTCCTACGAGGTGGATTCATGGAATCTCGCCGAGAGGATTGTGGTGGGCCGATTCGTCGAGGGCAAGGAAGAACCTCAGACATTCAAGGGAGAAGTTCCCTTCAACTTCCAGCCGGGAACTTTGTATCGCCTGACCGGGAAACTTATCGGAGCCCTTGGTGAATTCGACGATACGGACATCAGGTATAACCATTTCAAAATCGGACCGGTTGCATATTACTACTGACGGCTGGTCATTTCATGAAGATAATAATTTATCTTTGCAGAGATGAAACACGTTGGCGCCATTTGGTCAGTCTTGCTTCCGGTTCTTGCCTGCGGCTGCTTCAGCGCTCCCGTCGGGGCCGGCCATGACAGGACCGTGCAGGTTGAACAGCTCCCATCCCTGAACATTCCCCGCAGCGGCCACGCGCTACTGGAAATCGGCGGGGAGCTAACGGTCATCGGCGGGCACACCACGGGCTTCGTTCCCACGGCCACTGCGGAGTATCTCAAGGACGGGAAATGGCATCTGGTGGAAAGCCTCTATCCGCACGATTACGCCTCCGTAGCCAAACTTCCCGGCGGGGAGGTCCTTGTGGCGGGAGGGATGAGCGAATCCTTCGGGAAAGGACGGAGTCTGGGGGCCGAGGTGTACAATCCCGTCACCCACAGCTTCTCCCCCATGCCCATCCTGGACCGGGCCCGGACCCGCGCGTCGGCCGCCGTCCTTTCCGACGGCACCATCGTGGTCAGCGGCAACTGGTACGGAGAAGATGATATCGCTTCCTATTCGACCGAAAAGGGCGGAAGCCGCATCAAGACGGCCGCCCAACCCCGGAGCAATCCATACATCCTCCCTTGCGCCACTGACAATGCCTTGATCCTAAGTCCTTCAGGTTCCCATGGCGAGACGGATGGTCCCATCCTCATCGACCGTTTCAAAGGAGACCCGTTCTGTGATTCCCTGTTCCTGGAATGGCGGCCGGTCACCTTCGAAGCCAGTTACTCTCAAGATTGTTATTCCATAGGCAATGATGCCCTGGGAGCCTACGCCGCCCTCATTCCCGCCACCCGGATCGAAGACGGACAGGCGGGCATCATCAAGCAGACGGGTGAAAACTTCTCCTTGCTGGAGACAGAGACGCCCATTCCCATGACAAGCCCGGAAGGTGAGTCCATCGCCTGGAGCGTCGTTCACACGGATAAAGCCTCCGGACAGGCTTATCTGGTCAGTTTCGCAGCCGGGGAAGAGCGCATATATGTCTGCCGGATCGGCTATGGCGAGGTCCTGCGCGGAGGCAAAGCCCCGGTAACATTGTTCTCGGCCGACAATTACGTTCATGGCTGGGATCTTTACAACGTCCTGCTGCCCGGCGGCCGCATTGCCTTTGTGGGCGGGAATACCGGAGACAACTACAATCCTGTCGGAAAAGCCTTCATTATCCATACTGAACCCGCCCGTGCCGGATCAGCGGCCGTACCGTTATGGCCATTCCTTTTGCTTTTGGCAGCCGGCACTGTGTTTGGATGCTCTCTGGCGCTGAGGCGACGGCTTTCCACTTCATCGCCGGAGCCCGGATACCGCGACGCCGTACCCTCCCCGGGCGCCGATCTCTCCTCGCGGATCGCGACTCTGGTGGAAGACAGGCGGCTTTATCTGCGCAAAGGCCTCAAAGTTCAGGATATCGCCACGGAGCTGGCCACGAACTCCACCTATGTTTCGGCCTGCATCAACGGACAATGGGGAATGTCCTTCCCTGAATATCTGACAAGCTTGCGCATCCGCCATGCAAAGGAGCTGATCCTGCAATACCCGGACAAGCCCATGTATCAGGTGGCCGACGAATCCGGGTTTGCCAACGAACAGTCTTTCTATCGCAGTTTCAAGGCACTCACCGGCAAGACTCCGTCGGAATGGACACAGACACAGAATGTAGGGGAAAAAGAATAATAATTCGTATCTTTGCCCCGAATTAATTCAGAAAGACATTAATCTTAAAGACATCATTTGACAATTAATATGTTACGCAAATCATTACTGGCCGCATCCTTCCTGATAGGAGTCGTCGCATGTTCCTCCAACCGGACATGCACCATTACAGGTTCTGTCAGCCCGCAGGTGGACAGTGTATATCTGGTAGATAAAGCGGGAAAACGTATGGATGCCACCGCTGTTCATGAGGGCGCATTCACCCTGACTTGCGAGAGGAACTCTCTGTCCGGAATCTCCGTCATCACCGTGCCGAAGGGCGAGCCCGTCGCCCTGATTCCCGACAGCAAGGAAATCACCGTGAAGATCGAGGATGGGATTGCTACCGTAAGCGGCAGTCCGCTTTCGGAAGAGCTCCAGGAACTCCAGCAATGGATAATGAATCATTTCATGAGCTATAACGACAAGGCAACGGCGCTGGCGGAGAGCGGGGACGAAGCAGGCTCCAAAGCCCTCTTTGAAGAAATGCACAAAGCCATAGCCGACCACTGCAAGGAGGTTTACCTGAACCATTTGCAGGATCCTATCGGGGTGCAGGCCATGCACATACTGGCATCTGACGCAACAGATGAAGAATTCATCAGTTTATACGAACAGGGTGGAGAGTGCATCCACGCCGACGCTAAGGTTGCCGGCCACTACGAGTCTCTTACGGCCACCAAAAGAACAGTTATCCAATTGAATCCTTCCGGGGATGATTTCATCGAATCCAATGGGAATCTGTCTGACTTTATCGGGCAAGGGGCCTATGTCCTGGTGGATTTCTGGGCTTCCTGGTGCGGTCCCTGCCGGGATGAGACGCCGTTTGTCATCAAAGCCTACAACGACTATAAAGACAAAGGTCTTATCGTCCTGGGAATTCCGGTACAGGATAAACAGGATGCGACAAAAGAGGCAATGAAACAACTGGGCATCCATTATCCGCAGTTGCTGGATCCGGGAGACACACTTGCCGAGGAATATGGAGTGAACGGCATTCCCCATCTTTTCCTCTTCGGGCCTGACGGAAAAGTCCTTCAGGACGGAATGCGTGGCGAAGGAATCGATGCCGCCCTGAAACCGTTATTTCAAAAATAATCACTATCTTTGCGCTGAATTAATTCAGAAAGATATGAATCTTAGAGACATCAAGAAAGACATCGACTATGTGCTGAGTGCATTCATCGAGGATTGTTCACTCGTGGCTGCAGTCAATTCCAAGGTATCCGAAGACGAGGCTTCCGCCCTTATGGAAGAAGCAATCGATCTGTATAACGAACTCCGCGACAAGGTGGCCAAGGTAGATGGCACCGCCAAGGTGTACTACAACGCCCTCCGCAAAGAGGTGCTCGAGCGCACCGACGCACTCTACGAGAAGCTGAGCGCGGCCGTCAGGAAAGAGGCTTGAAGCGCATAGCCTTTATACTCGCGGCGCTGTCCCTGCTGTACTTTGTACCGGCCGGGGGAGCCACCCGCAACACAGAAACGCAGAAGCTCGTTTCGGAATATTCCCGGAAAGAGCCTCTGCGTTCCGGTATATTCGGGATTCTCGCAGTGCGGGGTTCCGACACCCTGGCCCAATACAACCGCAGGCTCAAGATGGTGCCTGCATCGAATGTAAAACTCATCACCACCGGCCTGGCACTTAAGCAGTTAGGTTCATCCTGGCGCTTCTCCACAACCCTCGCCCACAGCGGCACAGTCAAAGACGGAGTGCTCCACGGGGACCTGTACATCGTTGGAGGAGGCGACCCCACCATCGGTGCCCGTTCATCGTGCGCCGATTCGCTGCTAAAGACTTTCCAGACGTGGAAAGACCTGCTCGACAAGGCGGGAATAAAAGAAATAACCGGCCACGTGGTGGGTGACGGCCGCTACTTCAAGCGCCCGCTGCAGAGTATGACCTGGCAGGCCGAAGATATGGGATACAACTACGGTGCAGGGCCCTCGGGGCTCAACTTCTTCGAGAATGCCCAGACCTTCACGGTGAAGCCGTCGATGCTTGGCAAATCGCCGCTTGTGGAGCCCGTCTATCCCGAGACTCCCTGGATGAGTTTTGTGAATTCGGCCCGCACAGGAGAGGCCAAGAGCGCCAACACCATCTACTATATCAACTCCGAGTTCGCTCCGGTGGGTGAATTCCAGGGCAGCTTCCCCTCCGACCGCAAGTCGTACAAGCTTGAGGCGTCCAATTTCTACGGCCCGTACACCTGCGCATACTATTTTTACCGCTACCTGCTCTCGGGCGGAATGAAGGTGCACGGCGCTTATGCCGACGTATCCCCCCAGGGCCTGCTCCGCACCGACCTGCTGTTTTCCGACATAGGCCGCAAAGCCGCCGCTCCCGAGACTCTCACGGCATTGGGCAAGGGCTGGTCGCCTACGCTGAGGCAGATTGTGCGGGACACCAATTTCGAGAGCGATAATTTCTACGCCGAAACGCTTTTCAACATACTCCCGGTGAGCCTGTACGGCCAGAGCGGCCGCGAACTCTCCGAGAAAGCGGTATATGAACTGCTCGCCGCAATGGGCCTCAAGACGGACGGAGCCTGCCAGATGGTTGACGGCAGCGGCTTGTCCCGCAAAGACTACATATCGCCCGACTTCTTTGTGCGCTTCCTGCGCAAAATGTTCTGGAGCCCCGAGAAAGACGCCTACATCGCTTCGCTTCCCTACCCCGGCAGCAAAAGCACCCTTCTGAACCGTTTGCCCGACGCTCCCGACGATGTTAAGGAAAGGATAAAGATGAAGAGCGGCTCGATGAACGGGGTACGCAGTTTCAGCGGGTACATACTGCCCGCCGACGGCAACGATTCCAAGACCATCTTCTTCTCGATCATCACCAACAACATCACCGCGCCCACCTACAAAGTTGCGCAAATCCTGGACGAGATAATCCTCAGCCTCGCCCAGGAGCCCTGATCACCTGCCGGAGGGGCAGGTAGTTTTATCAGAACAGGCGGACTATATTCTGCCCCCTTGCCTCAGTTCCGCCCAACGAGAAGCCGATTCCCAGAACGAACTGCATCCTCTCGAAAGGAATCCTGTAGTCTTCGATCACGTACCTGTTTTCCAGAATACTGCCTTCTACAGCATTCGGCCGAGCTATGTTGGCTTGGCCGTAGAATGCCTGAATACCGGCGCGTACGCTGATATTGAATACCGGAATACGGGAGTTGAGCTCCAGTCCGGCAAACACGTCGTGGCCCGACATATGAGTAAAAGTAACCAGAGAGGAAAGGTCGGGATACCACGCATAAGAGGCGAGCAAATTGATGTCGATATTCTGGGTAATGGCTCCTCCCATACGGAATTCATCGTTAAGGAACAGGAGCGTGATGGCCGGAATCAGCCTTACATCCTTATACCCGTCGTCGCCGGGAGTGAGTCCCATCGTGCCTTTGCTGTTGGAGGGATAGACAATGTTGCCGCCCTGCTCCCAGAACAGCGCCGCCTTGGCAAGGCTCGTGGAGAAACCGGGGAACAGCTTGAATTTGACCAGGTTGGCATCAGCCAGGCGGGAGTAGGACTTGTTCATCTGGCTGAATTCGAGGGCCGGTGACGGAGGAATGGCGTACCACTGTCCGGACAGGATAATTGGATTGTTGGCCCAGGTGAGAATATGCTTATGGTCGTGCTTGGGATCGCTGAAATAGAGATTGCCCTTGTAGGCCCGGCGACGGTCGCTCCTCACAAGCTCTATACGATATGGCTTGTTGCTCAGAGGGAGGTACACCTCGCAAGGGGTCTTGGACTTGTTGGGCGTCACATAGACGAGCTTTCCTCCGGAGCGGGTGATGGATATTCCCAGACTGTCTTTATCGCTGGTAATAGACAGAGGATAAGCCCTCTCAAGCTCGACGGACATATCGTGCGAGAGAGAAGAAAAGTCGGTGGTAAAAGCCATTGTCAGGGGGAAATAGCCTGTCTTTTCGAGGCGAACTTCGTGCTTACCGTCCAGCATCACCAACTTGATGGGCGTGGTGCCCATAGCCTTGCCGTCCACCGAAACCTTGCAGTACAAGGGCTCGGACGTGATGTTGTACACGCTGCACTGCTGCATAGACACTTTCAAGTTAGTGTTGTCGTTCTCCGCTATATCCACCTTATATTCTTCCAGCGCTGATACCAGGCCCTCTTTGACTACCTTAACCTTGTGGCTGCCAACCATCAAGGCCATATCCGACACGGGAACGGTTCCCACTTCCTTGCCGTCCACAAAGACCTGTGCACCGTCGGCATTTCCGTCGTCGCTTACCGTCAAGGTTCCGCAAACGGGCTCAAGGATGAATTTGACCGCCTCGTTGCCCCCGCGTTCAACCGTGATGCTCTTGGCCGAAGGCTTGAAGCCCGCACCTCCCGCCTTCACCATATATTGACCCGGGTGAAGGGGGATGATGTTGCCCTCGTAGAGGCTGTAATAACTCAGCTCCTGATCGACGTTGAAGCTTTTGACTACGTCCGGATGCAGATCCACCTCGTTGCCGCTTATTTCAAGGGTGGCCGGCGTCTTGAAGCTGAAACCCTCGGCAGGCTCTATTTCAACCGTCAGGGTGGAGAAAGTGGGGGTCAGCTTGACAAGGCAGGAGAGACCCTCGGCATTTTCAGGGGTGACTACCAGAGTGGTATCTTTGCGCACGAAGCCACTTTTTTCGATCACCACCTTGTGGCGCCCTTCTCCAAGCACGAAGTTCTCGGTCAGCATACCGGGGTTCTTATCCACATAGATGATGGCGCGGCCGGGCACGGTCTGTATGCGAACGGGGCAGTTGATATTTTGTATTTTATCCTGAGTCACAAGAATATAGGCGGTACGTTCCTTGGCCATCGTAACTTCAATCAATCCCTTGCGGCTCTCGCCGGTCTCGTTGGGCAGGGCGTTCAGGTAGATGACTTCATCGTCGTTCCAGGTCTTGCACCATTCCGGGAAGGAGGTAACTTCCCAAGCCTTGCCGGCAGATACAAGCACGCTGTCCTTCTGGCCTGAGCCGGGGAAAAGCACCGACTCTTTGGACAGGTTAAGGTCGGCCATTTTCTGCTTGGAAGCCTGACACTGCTTGATGAGCCTGGTAGCCTGGGCCACCTGGTCTTTGGTCACGCCTGAGCCCTTCTTGGCGGTCTCAAGCAGCTTGATCGCCTTATCGTACTGCTTCTGGGTGTAGTATTCCACAGCCTCGGTGTAGCGCTTTTCGAAGGTGGTCTGCGCAAAAGCGGCAAAGGACGAAAGCATTGCCAGCAGCAATAGTACCAATATTCTTTTCATTATTCGCTTGTTTTTTGTTTCAATTCAGTCGAGGAGTGTTCCCGCGGGCGGCCCTTATTCGGGAACGATGATATGGTGGTTGCCCAGGGGGCTTCCGAGGCAGTAGCGCCTAAGCTCGGCAGAGCCTTTTATCTGCACCTGGGTACGACACAGATTGGGGCCGTAAGGATTATCTGTAATTTCAATGGGAACGTCGATGCAATGCTCCAGGTCGGCACTTATCTTGAACAGGCGTGCCTTGCCGGCTGGCAGGATTCCGTGAATGGCAACGCCTATGCCCGACTCGAAATGAGTGTCGTAGCAATAGTCCGATACCATATCCAGGGGCACGGTGCAATGGGCGAACAGGAACTTGTTCCCCTCGATGCGGGAGAGGTTGGCCTGGAAGCCCGAAACGGCGCGGCGCTTGCGCACAACGGCCATAGACAGCATTGCAGGAATGTCTCCCTCACAGGTAGCCACATAGCCCTCGGCATTCAGGCGGGCAAGGGAAAGGCAGCCGGTGTTGTGCAGCGCCGAGAGAAGGTCGAAGCAGCGGAGAGTCAGTCCGTCAAGTTTGTATTTTGCAATTATCTGCTTAAGTGCCTGATAGATACGCTCCGAGCCGTCGAAGTCTTCGTCGGTGAGCTCGCGGCCGTAGGGTCCTCCGTTCTGCTCATCACTCCCTTTCACGACGCCGCGGGCGGCCAGGGCTCTGCTACCCCCACCGTCGGCCGCAGAGGCCAGGGCGACGAGTTCTTCGATAGGGATGTCAACGAGCGTGGCGCCCAGCAGTTCACGGGCTTTTTCGTAATCGACCGCGCTGCTGATCAGCCAGTCGGATGGCTGACCTACCACGCCGTAACGCTTGCCTTCAAGCACTCCGGGATCGACGAACGGATGTATCAGCTTCGAAGAAATATGCCCCACCGGAGGATAATACTTAAGCAGGTCGGAAGCAATCTCCTTGACGGAGCCGTGAATGATCTCTCCGCCGAGCCCCTGCTGGTTGAGCCAGCTTATAATTTCCATCGATGCGGCAAGCGAGTTGCTCTGCCCGCTGGTAAGCAGGCGGACCCGTGCACCCTCGTGACCTTCAAAGAGCTGGCGGAAGATACCTTCCGTGCCTCCAGTGCGGACGTAAATAATGTCTCCTATTGCCCCGAAATCGGAAAAGTCCGACTCCCGATAATCGAAGGTAGCTCCTATAGCCGCTTCTATATCTTTAATAAACTGCTCGTTATGGGCACTCTTGGCAAGTTCGCCGTGAAGATCAGAGGTGAGGGTATAAAGTCGCATAGGCACAAATATAGCTATTTTAAAGGAAAATTAGCATATTTGTATTCAGTATGGAACTATTCTATAGCAATCAGATAGAAGGTGATACGCTGCTGCTCGACGCCGAGGAGTCGGGGCATTGCGTAAGGGTGCTGAGGCACCGTGCAGGAGATGAAATTACGGTGATCGACGGCGAGGGGACGCTCTACCGTTGCACTCTTATAGATGCCGACCCGCGTGGTGCCAGGGCGGGCATTGTGGGGTGCGAGAAGGGCTTTGGGGCTCATCCATACTATCTTACGATGGCTGTGTGCCCTACCAAGAATATCGACCGATATGAGTGGTTTGTGGAGAAGGCCACCGAGATTGGAGTTGATGTGATCGCTCCGGTCATAGGCGAGCACTCGGAGCGTAAAGTACTGAAGACCGAACGTCTGGAGAGGCTGGTCAAGTCGGCGGCCAAACAATCGCTCAAAGGGGCTATTCCGCAAGTTAACGGGCCCCAGAGCGTCAAGGACTTTATCCTCTCGGCCCCGGATAGTGCGATAAAGATGATTTGCTATTGCTTCGAAGGCGAAAAACACAGTATCCCGGAACTTCTGTCCAGCCCTGGAGCTCCTGAGCCAGGAAACCGTAGCCGCCCGTGGCTGCGTGAACGGGAGGGGCCCGCGCCTCCAGGCGTGGGAGGGATGAGCGAAGTGAAGTTTCCGGCCTCAGGGGTTCCAGGGCTGGACGCCAATCTTCCGGATATTTACATTCTGATTGGTCCCGAAGGGGATTTTTCTCCTGCAGAAGCCGAACTCGCCATTAGCCGCGGATGGACACCGGTAACACTGGGAGCGAGCCGCCTCCGCACCGAAACTGCCGCACTGGTAGCAGTCACACAGGTTTATACCTGCCTGGGAGAATAAAAAAAAGGCGCGGGAATATCCTGCGTCTTCTCTTTCCGGAGCGTAAAGCTAAAATTACTCAGCTTTCTGGCATTCGTCGGCCTTCTCGCAGTCTGCGCAAGCGCCCTCTTCTTTGCAGCACTCGCACTCCTGACCCTCGGCGCACTCTCCGCAGCAAGCCTTGGTGGAGTCGCATACGGCCTCAACAGCCTCAGCCTCACCCTCGGCAGCCTTCTTGGTGTTATTGTTGCCACAAGAGCAGAAGCAAAGAGCAGCAATAGCAAGAGAAATGATAACCTTCTTCATGATGCTTTTTATTAAAATGGTTTAACTCTAAAAACTAGCCTGCAAAGTTAGAATTATTTTTTGGAAGTTCAAACACTTCCATATCTTTTAATGCACCATTTTCGATTTTAAATCGCAAAGCGGTGCGCACCAGCTGCCATCCCTGGAGGCCTGCGGCGCCCGGATTTATATAAAGAAGGTCGTATTTTGTATCCCTCATTACCTTGAGGATATGGGAGTGCCCGCATATAAAAATGTCGGGCTTATGCTCCTTGATCAGAGCGTCCGCCACCGAATAATAATGCCCGGGCGAGCCCCCGATATGAGTCATTAAAACTTTGAGGCCCTGCAACTTAAGCAGCTGCGAGGCAGGATACAGATAGCGTATCGACGCCCCGTCGCAGTTGCCGTGCACGCCCACCACCGGCTTGAAGGAGGCGATGCTCTCGGCGAATGCGGCGTCGCCGCCCCAGTCGCCGGCGTGCCAGATAACATCGACAGGAGCAAAAAAATCCTTGAAGGGCTCGCTGAAAACCCCGTGAGTATCGGAAATAAGGCCGATGTACATAGTTAAGGACGGATTATTTCCACCTCGCCGCGGAGTCCCAGCTTGATAATCTGCGAGGCACGCCCGGTAGCTCCGGCCTCGAACCTGCGGGGCGCACACCACTGGACGGCAGCAAGAATCTCCGGCGAAATGTCTTTATAACTTCCGGGAGCGGGCTCCCCCGAGATATTGGCGGAAGTTGACACCAGGGGCACGCGAAGGCGCCTCAGCAGCTCGGAGCAGAACTCGTGGTTCGGAATCCTGATGCCCACGGAGCCGTCTTCGGCCACCACCTCGGGCGCAAGGCCCTGTGCTCCGGGATAAACTATGGTCATAGGAGCATCGTTCACCTCCACCAAGTCTATAGCTATGGATGGTATCTGCTTGATGTAGCGAGCCACCATATCCAGGTCAGCGGCAAGCAGCACCAGCGACTTGGCCTCGCTCCGGCGCTTGATTTCGAACACTTTACGCACCGCCTCGGAGTTAGTCGCATCGCATCCCAGGCCCCACACGGTATCGGTAGGATATAGTATCACTCCCCCGCCGCGCAGCACCCGCACGGCTTCGTCGATTATCTCTTTCATATCTTGTCCTGCTCAAAAAGAACGCCCCTGTGACGCCACCATTTAATCATCAGCCAGCCGATAAGCATACCTCCCAGGTGAGCGAAATGCGCCACTCCGTCGGCAAACCCCACCACGCCGGTAAAGAGCTCGATGACGGCAAATATAATCACCATCCATTTGGCGCTCAAAGTAACGGGCGGGAAGATGAGGGTCAGCTTCGACTGCGGGAACAGCACCGCGTATCCCATCAGCACGCCGTAGATAGCTCCGGAAGCGCCCACGGTAGGGGTTGTCTTAAGCGCCACTATCGAATCGAGGGCTGTCTGCGAGGAGGAATTGAGGAACATCTGCATCTCCAGATACTGCGTGCCAATGTGCAGAGCCGCAGCGCCCAGACCGCACACAAAATAGAACAACACGAACTTCTTGCTCCCCAGGATACGCTCCACTACTACGCCGAAGATGAACAGGGTGTACATATTGAAGAATATGTGCCAGAGGCCCCCGTGCATAAACATATGCGTAATAATCTGCCACCAGCGGAAATAGGGAGATGTGGGATAGAAGAGCCCGAAAGTCCCTATCATAAAGTTCTCGTTGACAAGAGTTGCTATGAATATGACCAGGTTGACCAGAATCAGATTCCTGGTCACCGGCGGTATGGACGAGAAGAACCCGCCACGTCTTTCCTGATAGTAATACGACATCTAAAATCTTTTTTCAATCTCTTCGGTCCCCAGAATCGACACGATACGGCGTCCGTTTGATGTAAATTCGGAGTTGCTGCACGCAAACAGCAGGTCCAGCAGATGGTGTACGGCCACGGGAGAGTCCGGCACGCGGGCGTTGACCGAGCCGAGCATCGCGAACTTTGAAGCGGTCTTTTGCTGCATCACCTCCTGAAGGGCCGTGCCCGAATCGGACAAGATAAGCAGCAGGTCTCCTATCATACGCTCCACTCCTGCGGAGTCGCAGTTGTACCCCTCCGGAACACCTCCAACCACTATGCTGTCCGTCCCTGCGGCGGCTATGTCAAAGCCGAGGCTGGAAAGCAGGGCGGAGTTCTCTTCAAGCAGCATCCTTTCCTGCACGCCCACATTGACCTGTACGGGGAACAGGGCCGTCTGCGACACCACCTCCCCTTCGGTCAAGGCATTGAGGGCACGTTCATACAATATCCTCTCCCAGGCGCGGCGGATATTCACAATCATCAGCCCCGATGCGCTGCGGGTAACCACATAACGCCCATCCACCACCAAAGCGTCCTGCTCGGAGGCAGAAGGCTGGAACAGTTTACCGTAATCTTCCTTGCGGGCGCTCAAGCCCCCCTGGCTATAGGATGAGGGTCTGGCTGGCTCGGCGGGAGCGTGGCTGTCGGGGACGAAAGGATTGTATGCCGGATCGATCGAAGGCAGCGGCGAGAGGCCCTGCCCCTTGTACTCGTCAAGCCCCTGACCGGTCTGCGGGAATTCCACCGCCACCTCCCGGTCAAAGTCAAGGCTCGCTCCAAGGCTGTTGCGCCCAAGAGCCTCACGCACGCAGGCGCTGAGCACCTGGAAGATGAGGTTGTCGTCCTCGAATTTGATTTCCGTCTTGGTGGGATGGATGTTTACGTCCACCGAATGCGGATCCACGTCGAGGAAGACGAAGTAGCTGGGAGTCATACCCTCGACGATGAATTCATCGTATGCCTTCATCACCGCCTTGTGCAGATATGGGCTGCGGAAATAGCGGCCTCCCACAAAGAAATACTGGTTCCCCAGAGCCTTGCGGGCGCTCTCGGGACGGCCGACGAAGCCTTTTATCTTAACCACCGAAGTGTCGGCGTAAATGTCAACCACATCCCCTGCCACACCGCGGCCGATAACATCTTGTATGCGGAATTTCAACGACTTGGCCTTACGCAGCCCGAGCACCTCCCGGCCATTGTGCGTGAGGGTAAAAGCGACCTCGAAGCGCGGGATGGCAACACGGGTAAACTCCTCCACGATGTGCTTGAATTCCACATTGTCGCTCTTAAGGAACTTTCGGCGGGCGGGAGTATTGTAAAACAGATTACGTACCGCGAAATTGGAGCCCACAGGCGCCGACACGCTTGATGTCTTGACGCCCGAGCCGCCGTCTATCACCACCTGGGTGGCGGTTTCGTCTTCGGGGCGGCGGGTGCGGAGCGTCACCTCCGATACTGCCGCGATACTGGCAAGAGCCTCACCGCGGAAGCCGTAGGTCAGGATGTTTTCGAGATCTGCCGGGGTGCTAATTTTAGAAGTTGCGTGACGCTCGAAGCAGAGCACCGCATCGGAGGGGCTCATCCCGCTGCCGTTGTCGATAACCTGAATGAGAGTGCGTCCGGAGTCGGTAATCACTACATCAACCTGGGTGGCACCGGCATCCACGGCGTTCTCGAGGAGCTCCTTTACAACGGACGCGGGGCGCTGCACCACCTCGCCGGCGGCGATCATATTTGACAAACGGGCAGACAGTACTTTAAGGCGTCCCATCTAAAGCATCGAATAGAATTTGAGGATGAAGAACAGCACTCCCGCTATCAGCAGCAGGGTGATTATGCCTATGATGGTCTGTACTTTGCCCATATGACCGCGGTGGCGGCTGTAATTGCCGTCACGGAGCGACCCTTTGATGTACGAGCCGGGCACGTAAGTCCCCTTGGCTTTCTCTTTGTCGGCCGTACCGTCCACGGCTCCGAACATCTGCTTGCGCTTTTCCTCTTCGGGGTCGTAATAGATAGGCTTGTAGTTAAATACGCGGTGCTCGCTTTCTCCGAAAAAACTGAACATTCCCATAAGTTTACAAAATTAATGATATTTTTGTAAAGTAATTCGTAAAGCGATGAGAAAACTGAATCTTTGGATTTTACCGGCAGCGTTTTATGTTTTGTGTTGCGTGCTTAACCTTGCCGGATGCGCCTGGAGTGAAGAGATCGAAAGGATAATCAAGCCCTCCCTGATGCCATTGCTTTCCCTGACCACATTTACATATCTGCTCGAAGCGGCTAGCCGGCGCTCCCAGGAGAGTCGCCTGGCCACTCCCGCCGTTTCAGGTGCTGAAGGCGGCACGTCCCCTGAAATCCGGGGCGCCGCACTGCTGATGCTGGGGCAGATGTTCGGCTTTGCCGGAGACACATTGCTGCTCGGCAGAGGGTTCCCGTTCTTTGCGGGCGGCATAGGCCTCTTTCTGGTCGGCCACATCTTTTATATCTCCCTTTTCGGGGGCAGGAGCTGGAAGGGCCTCAAAGCCTGGCACTGGGCGGTGGCAATGGCGGTTTGCTGCGCGCTGGTAGCCTGCCTGATAGGAGGGATAGGCGTCAAGGGAGCAATGCTCGTTCCGATGGCGGTTTACGGATTCGTGCTCACGCTGCTGATTTTCAGCACCCTGGCAGGAGCTTTGCGCTTTGGCGGCGCCACCTGGTGGATGCTGCTTGCAGGTGCGGTGCTATTTACATTCTCGGACGCCCTCATTGCCGTACACAACTTCCATTCCCTCAGCTCCTTGATGAGGGGTCCGGTGGTTATGGCAACTTATCTGGCCGCGCAGTCGCTGCTCGCAGTGGGCGGAGTGAGGCTGCTTCTTTCAGCTAATCCTTGGGATAAGCATCGGGATTAAGAGTCCCGCGATAACTGATATCGTCACGGTTCCGGCAGTTGACGTGAATGTCGGCGGTGCCGGTGTCGAATACCGTCAGGGTATAAACCAGCAAGTCCTCGCCATTGTTGGTGGAGAACTGGATGATGCGCCGGTCGGGCCTGGAGCGGTCTTCGGCATATGAATCGATATCATCTTCGAAAACCAGCCCCTTACCGCCACCGTAGGGCACGCTGTAAGCAGTGCCGAAGTATGGCAGGTACGAATTGACCTTATTCCCGTCCACAGTCAGAGAGTACGAATCGGTTATCGCCCTTCCCCTTCCCCGCAGAGGCAACATATAGTCGATCTGGATTCTGAAACGGCGGGCGTCGAGCCGCTCCGCGACCAGGGCGGCGATGCGCTCCTGCTCGGCGCGCTTTTGCTCCGGGCTCTGCCGTAAGGAACTGCAGCCTGCAACTAACAAAACTGCAGCAATCAAAAGGAGTTTCTTCATATTCCGTAACTATTTAGGGAGTCCGAAAGTGACTGTAGGTTCCTTGAGCTGAGCGTCCGTCATACCTTCGGGCTCAAAGCCCATATTGCGGCCGGCGATATATATCTGCGCGGCCTTGTTGAGCACGTCCACCTGGT
>JAGCCX010000065.1 GCA_017651465.1 Bacteroidales bacterium | reverse complement strand
TCGGAGGGGCTCAGGTTGACCGTGCCGGCTCCGGAACTGCCGTCTCCGGAAAGCACGGAACCCAGCGAGCGCACCAGCTTGAGGGTGGAGAGGGAGTCGCTGTTGGAAACTACCACGGGGACGGGCACTGCATCGATGAAATGGTCGATGAGAGCGTTCTCGTAACGCCTGCTCAGGGCCAGCTTGCGTTCCTCCGGACGCGCCGCCAGGTGGAACTTGTAAAGCGGACGGAGGCGGATGTCGATGTCCCTGTGCTGGAGCAGCTCGTCGTCGAAGTCTTTCTTTGCAAAGTCGGCGTCAAGCGCCAGCAGGGCGTCGTATTTCTTGGTGGTATCGGCGAACGAGGCCTCGCCGGTGGCGTTCTTTGCCCGGTATTCTCCCACCTTGCGCTGGGCAGTACGGTAGTCCGCCTTGGACTCCTTGGTCATACCCAGCATATTCTCCACATAGGAGCGGTTCAGATATGCCTTGGCAAAATCGGGATAGAGTTCGATGGCCTTGTCGTAATCGGCCAGGGCGTCTCTCCAGCGTCCCATCCCCATAAAGAATGCCGCCCTGTTGTAATATGCAAGCACGTTGCGGGGATTGATGTTTATGACGCGGTCCATATCCTCCAGGGCGCTGCCCAGATCGCCCACCTGCGCATACAGGAGCGAACGGTTGTAGAGGGTAAGGGCATTGCCGGGTTCTTCTTTGAGGACGCGGTTAAGGTCGCGCATCGCGGAATTGTAGTCGTGCAGCTCATAATAGAGCAGGGCGCGGTTGAAGTAGGCGAAGGTGTTGGTGCTGTCGAGTTCGACCGCCTTTGTCATATCCGAAAGGGCGTCGAGATAACGCTCCTGGGCCGCATACACGCGTCCCCGGCGTATGTAGCACTCCGGCTCGAAGCGGTCCAGCTTTATGGCGCGGTTGTAGTCATCGAGGGCCTTGAGGGTGTCGCCCAGGAACAGGTAGGAAGCGCCCCTGTTGAGGAAGGCCGAAGGGTCCTTGGCTTCTTTTCGTATGTAGTAGTTGAAATCTTCCACCGCCTCGGGGAAACGCCGGGCCAGGAAATTTGTGACTCCGCGGCTGTAGTAGAGGCCGTTGAATCCCGGCCTTAGGCTAATGGCCTTGTCGAAGTCGGCGAAGGCCTTCTCGTAATCGCCGGTGCGGCTCTCGGTAATGGCCCTGTAGTGGTATCCGTTGGTGAACACTGGGTTCAGGCGCACGGAAGTGTTGAAATCTCTCTGGGCTCCCCGGATGTCCCCTAGGTTGTACTTTGCTATACCCCTGAAAAAGAAGCACCAATAGTCGGTGCTGTCAAGTCTGGCAAGAATGTTGAAATGTTCAATAGCCTGGGTATATTTCCCGTCCTGCAAGGCGAGACGTCCGCGCATATTGAAAACGTCTTTGTCATATTGGGCAAAGGCGGAGAGGGCGGAGGCGAACAAGATCGCTATTGTCAGGAGAAACTTTTTCACTATTTTTGCAAAGATAAACATTTATCGTGCCGAATTGAAGCGTATCTGCAAAATAATTGTCTGCCTGGGGCTGCTCGGCGCCGTGTGTGCTCCTCTGCGGGCCTCTCTCAAGGAGGATGTGGAGCACTTGAGCGACCCCTTGCTTGAGGGCCGCCGTCCCGGCACGCGTGGCTCGGTAGAGGCTTCCGTATATATTATGCGGCGCTTCCAGCAGATAGGGCTCCAGCCCAGGCTGCAGTTCTTCCTTGCTCCCGGCGGAGTGGGACGCAATGTCTATTCGGTTTGCAGGGAGGATCCACGGTCGGATAAATACGTTTTAGTCTGCGCCCATTACGACGGACTGGGCATCATCGGGGACAATCTCTATCCTTGTGCCGACAGCAACGCTTCGGGAGTGGCCGTTATGCTCTATCTGGCGGAATCTTTATCGGGCAGGGGCTGCAATTACATCTTTGCCGCACTGGATGTTCACGACGGGCTTGCCGGCGCCGAGAATATGGCGCAGCTGCCTTACAAGATTTCGCTGGTGGTCAATATCGACACCATAGGAAGCACGCTGGCACCGCCCAACAAGTACCGTCCCGACTTCCTCATCGCGCTTGGCGGTAAGGAGTATGAAAAGCAGCTGGACAAGGCCAACGAGGGCCCCCAGCTCAGGCTTTACTACGATTATTACCGGAGCAAAGGGTTCACCGATTATTTTTATACCCGTATTTCAGACCAGGCCCCCTTCCTCCAGCGCAAGATCAAGGCGGTGATGTTTACCTCCGGAATCACAATGAATACCAACAAACCGTCCGACACGGCCCAGACACTCGATTATGAGATCTTGGAGCGGCGGGCGCTTCTAATACACAACTGGATTATTTCGCTATGAGCAAGCACAGTATCAAGGATTGGTTCGTAGTTACCCGTTACTGGTCTTTTCCTGTTTCAACAATGCCGGTTCTGGCTACTTTTGCATATATGTTCAGCAAAGGATTCCTGCCCGGCGGCTTTATGCCGTATCTGATCTTCGTCCTTTGCCTCCTGGGTGTGGTGCTCCTGCACTCCGCCGGGAACGTGCTGAGCGACTGGTTCGACTACCGCTCCGGCGTGGATAACGAGAATGCCTTTGCTGTCCCAAACCTGGTATTTCATCATTTCGAGCCGGGGGAGTATCTGCGCTTCAGCATCATTCTTTTTGCGGCGGGATGCGCGGTAGGTCTGGTAATCGCTCTTCTGAGCGGGCCCGCCCTGTGGATTATCGGGGGAGTGGGGGTGCTGCTCACAGCGCTCTATTCGTTCTTTAAATACCACGCACTTGGCGATGCCGATATTTTCGTGATTTTCGGTATCCTGCCTGTGCTGGGCACAGCCTATGCCGTGAGCGGGCAAATGCACTGGGACGCCCTTGTGCTCTCGCTGCCCATAGGCATTATTACCGTATCGGTACTTCACGCCAACAATACCTACGATACGGAGAGCGACCGCGCCGCTGGCATCAAGACATTTGCAATGCTAATAGGCGGCAAGAGCTCCAGCATCCTGTACGCGGTTTATATGGTCGTTCCTTTTGTGAGCATAGCGGCGGCGGTGAGTTTCTCAAGGCTTCATCCGCTCTCCCTCCTGTGCCTTGTGGCGGCGATCCCGGCGTGGAAGAATATGCAGCAAGCCTTCAGGTATGACTCGCTGGGAATAGAGGCGATGAAAGGTCTTGACCAGGCCTCTGCCAAGTTGCAGCTGCTGTTCTCGGTGCTGCTCTCCGCGGGGCTTTTCCTGTCGGTGCTTCTATGAAGACGCGCCTATGCATAGCGCTGGCCGTGGCGGCGCTGCTCTGGTTCTATATGTTCAGTCCCTGGACCGGAGGGGCTCCCGGCTTATGGCTTGTGATGTCGGTATCGGCTATCATCCTCACTACGCTCGCCCTGGCTTTTACCCCTGATAAAAAAGCTCTCCTGAGGATTGAAAAGCCTTGGCCCCAGTTAGTTGCAGGAGTTGTTATAGCTTTTGTACTTTGGGGCATATTCTGGGTGGGAGACAAGCTCTCGTCCCTGCTGTTTGACTTTGCCAGGCCCGGGGTCGATGCGGTTTATTCAATGAAAGAAGGTCAGTCGCCTTTACTCATTGCCTCGCTGCTGATACTGCTCATCGGGCCGGCGGAAGAGTTGTTCTGGCGCGGTTATGTGCAGCGAACCTTCTCCTCTCTGCTCGGTAGCCGCAAAGCCGGAACCTTGCTTGCTTTTGCCCTTACGGCGGTAATCTATGCCCTGGTTCACATCTGGTCGTTCAACTTTATGCTCATTATGGCGGCGCTCGTAGCCGGCGCCGTGTGGGGCTTTATCTACTACCTTTGTCCAAAGGCACTTCCGGCCCTGGTTGTGAGCCACGCGTTGTGGGATGCGCTGGTATTCGTGATACTGCCTATTTAAACTACAGGGCCGACCCGAAAGGGCCGGCCCTGCTTCATATAGCTCCCAGCATTTACTCGGAGAGTTTCTTGTAGGTGTTGTAGCGTATCTTTGCAAACTCTTCTGTCTTGGCAAGCAGCTCTCCGGCTGTGTCGGGATAGAGTTTTGCAAGAGATGAGAAGCGAACCTCGCCCTTGAGAAAGTCCTGGAACTTGGCCCAGTCGGGCTCCTTGCTGTCGAGGCTGAACGGGTTCTTGCCGGCCTCTTCGAGAAGAGGGTTGTAGCGGTACAGATGCCAGTAACCGCACTCGACCGCGAGTTTCTCTTCTTTCTGGCTCAAACCCATACCCGCCTTGAGACCGTGATTGATACAAGGGGCGTAGGCGATGATGAGTGAAGGTCCGTCATAGGCCTCTGCCTCCTTGATGGCGTTCATATACTGTACGGGGCTTGCTCCCATTGCCACCTGTGCCACGTAAACGTAGCCGTAGCTCATTGCCATCATACCAAGGTCCTTCTTGCGTATCTTCTTGCCGGAAGCGGCGAATTTGGCGATAGCGCCGGCAGGAGTGGCTTTTGAAGACTGTCCGCCGGTATTGGAGTAAACCTCGGTGTCGAGTACCAGGATGTTGACATTCTCGCCGCTGGCAAGCACGTGGTCCAGACCGCCGTAGCCGATATCGTAGGAAGCGCCGTCGCCGCCGAAGATCCACTGGCTGCGTGCAGGAATGAACTGCTTGAGAGCGAGCAGACTCTTGGAGACCTCGCATCCGCAGGCTTCCATCAGGGGAACGAGCTTGTCGGCAACCTCGCGGGTGGCTGCATAGTCGCCACGGTTGTCAAGCCACTTCTGGTAGAGCTCTTTCATCTCGGCGGAGCACTTCTCGCACTCCAGGCCCTTCTGCATATAGCGGGCTACAGTCTCGCGGATACGCTCGCTTCCGAGCCTCATACCCAGACCGAATTCGCAGAAGTCCTCGAACAGGGAATTCTGCCAGGCGGGTCCGCGTCCCTTGGCGTCGGTGCAGTAAGGCGAAGCGGGGAACGAAGCACCGTAGATCGAAGAACAGCCGGTAGCGTTGGCAATCATCATATGGTCGCCGAAAAGCTGGGTGATGTTCTTGATGTAGGGAGTCTCACCGCAGCCTGCGCAAGCGCCGCTGAACTCGAACAGAGGCTGTGCGAACTGGGCGGCCTTCATATTGGACTTGGGATCCATAGGCTGCTTGTAACCGACCTTTGCGTTGAGGTAGTCGAAGTTGGCCTGTTCGGCGACATTGTCCTGGTAGGACTCCATCTTGAGGGCCTTTTCTTTGGCAAGACACACATCCACGCAGTTGCCGCAACCGGTACAGTCGGCCACCGACACGCTCAGGGCGTACTTGTACTGCTTGAGGTTGGCCTTGCCGTCCGAAATCTTGAGACCTGCGGGCACTGCGGCGGCCTCTTCTTCGGTCAGGAGGAAAGGACGGATGGCTGCGTGAGGGCAGACAAATGCACAAGAGTTGCACTGGATACATTTCTCGGCATCCCATACAGGCACGTTTACAGCCACGCCGCGTTTCTCGTAAGCTGCGGTGCCGGCAGGCATAGTACCGTCTTTCCAAGGCATAAACACGCTCACGGGGAGAGTGTCGCCGCACTGTGCGTTGACCACGTCGGCAATCTCCTTGACAAATGCGGGAGCGAGCCTCTTGGCGTTGGGATTCTCGAATTTGGCTGAGATGTTAGCCCACTCGGCAGGGACTTTGACCTCGGTATATTCTCCTCCGCGGTCGATTGCCGCGTAGTTCATATTCACCACGTTTTCACCTTTCTTGCCGTAGCTCTTGAGGGCTGCATCCTTCATATACTTGACTGCATCGTCGGCGGGAATAATGCCGGTGATGCGGAAGAAAGCGCTCTGGAGAATGGTGTTGGTACGACCGCCCAGACCGATTTCGGCCGCGATCTTGGTGGCGTTGATTATGTAAAGCTTGATGTGCTTGCGGCCGATAACAGCCTTGGCGTGATCGGGGATGTGCTTGAGCGTCTCTTCCTCGTCCCACAAAGAGTTGAGAAGGAGGCTGCCGCCTTCTTTGATGCCCTTGAGTACGTCGTACTTGTTAAGGTAGGAAGGCACGTGGCAGGCCACGAAGTCGGGGGTGCCGACAAGGTAAGGGGCCTTGATGGGAGACTTGCCGAAGCGCAGGTGCGAGCAAGTGTAACCGCCGGACTTCTTGGAGTCGTAGTCGAAGTACGCCTGGCTGTAAAGGTCGGTGTGGGAGCCGATGATCTTGATAGTATTCTTGTTGGCGCCTACGGTGCCGTCGGATCCAAGTCCGTAGAACTTGCACTCGGTGGTGCCGGGCTTGACTATCGAGATCTCCTCCTTGACCGGAAGGCTCTTGAAGGTGACGTCATCCACGATACCGATGGTGAAGTCGGCTTTGGGAGCTTTGAGCTCGAGGTTGTCGAACACTGCCACGATCTGGGCGGGAGTGGTGTCCTTGGATGAGAGGCCATAGCGGCCGCCGATTACCAGCGGAGCGTTCTCCTTGCCCTGGAAGAGGGCCTTCACGTCCAGATAGAGAGGCTCGCCGAGGGCGCCGGGCTCTTTGGTACGGTCGAGGACCGCAATCTTCTTGACACTGGCGGGGAGCACCTTGAGGAAGTACTTCTCGGAGAAAGGACGATAAAGGTGAACGCTTACAAGGCCGTATTTATGACCCTTGGCGGCAAGATAATCGATAGTCTCGCGTATGGTCTCGGTTACGGAACCCATTGCCACTATCACATTCTCGGCCTGAGGGTCGCCGTAATACTCGAAGGGCCTGTAGCTGCGGCCTGTCAGCTCGCTGATCTCTCCCATATAGCGGGCCACGATGTCGGGGATGGCATCGTAGGCCTGGTTGCGCGACTCCACTGCCTGGAAATAAACGTCTCCGTTCTGGGCGGTGCCGCGGGTGACGGGAGCGTCGGGATTGAGCGCGCGGGCGCGGAAATTATCCAGGGCCTTCTGGCTCACCATTCCGCGGAGGGCGTCTTCGTCGAGGGCCTCGATTTTCTGAATCTCGTGCGAGGTGCGGAAACCGTCGAAGAAATGAAGGAAGGGTATGCTGGACTTGATGGTGGAGAGGTGCGCTACGGCCGCCATATCCTGGGCTTCCTGAACGGAGCCGGAAGCGAGCATCGCGAAACCGGTCTGGCGGCAGGCCATTACGTCCTGATGGTCTCCGAAGATGGAGAGGGCGTGCGAAGCAAGGGCGCGGGCCGATACGTGGAACACTGCGGGGAGCATCTCGCCTGCAATCTTGTACATATTGGGGATCATCAACAGGAGACCCTGGGATGCGGTGAAGGTGCTGGTGAGAGCACCGGCCTGAAGGGAACCGTGCACGGCGCCGGCGGCACCGGCCTCGCTCTGCATCTCGGTCACTTTAACAGTCTCGCCCCAGAGGTTCTTCTTGCCCTGGGCAGACCACTCGTCGATGTTTTCCGCCATTGTGGAGGATGGTGTGATAGGGTAGATGGCGGCGTGCTCGCTGAAAAGGTAAGCGATGTTGCTGGCTGCCTGATTACCGTCACAGGTGATGAATTTCTTTTGTGCCATGTGTATTAAGATATGTGAATGTTACTGAATTCCTTGAATGGTAATGCCCTCCAGGCCCTTGGAGATGCGGCTCACAAGGCCCTGCAGCACGGTGCCCGGGCCTATCTCGGTAAAGTCGGTGGCCCCGTAGTCGAGCATAGCCTTTACGCTCTGGGTCCAGCGTACGGGAGAGGTCAGCTGGGCGAGCAGGTTCTCCTTGATGCGTCCCGGGTCGGTCTCCGCCTTGGCGCTGACGTTCTGGTACACCGGGCAGGAGGGGACGTTGAAAGTTGTCTTTTCAATGGCTTCCGCCAACTCTGAACGGGCTTCTTCCATAAGAGGGGAGTGGAAAGCACCGCCTACGCTCAGGGGGAGGGCTCTCTTGGCTCCCGCCTCCTTGAGAGCGGCACAGGCAAGGGCTACGGCCTCGCTCTCGCCGGATATGACGATTTGCCCTTCGCAGTTATAATTGGCCGCCACAACAGTGCCGGGAATTTGCTTGCACACTTGTTCGACGGTTTCGGAGGGGAGGGCGATGATAGCGGCCATAGCCCCTGGATGAAGCTCGCAGCAGCGCTGCATCGCGCCGGCCCTGGCTGCTACAAGGCGCAGTCCGTCCTCAAAAGACACGGCACCGGCGGCCACCAGGGCACTGAATTCGCCCAGCGAGTGACCGCCGACCATATCGGGTATGGGAAGGGAACTGCATCCGGCCAGCGTGACCGAATGCAGGAAGATGGCCGGCTGTGTGACGCGTGTTGCCTTGAGCTCAAGCTCGGAGCCCTCGAACATAATGTCGGTTATGCGGAATCCCAGTATCTCGTTGGCTTGCTCCATCAGGGCGCGGGCATCGGAGCTGTTATCATATAACTCTTTGCCCATACCGCTGAACTGGGAACCTTGACCGGGAAAAACAAATGCTCTTTTCATTCTTACAAAATTACGTATTTTTTATTATTTTTGCAATGCCGTTTGATGCGCCCTTAGTTTAATGGATAAAATTTAGGATTCCGGTTCCTACGATAGGCGTTCGATTCGCCTAGGGCGTACAAATTATAAAGCATTTTTTTCGTTCAAGTTTTGCTGTTTTTTAAAGAGGTGTGACGAAATTCGTCTTATCTTGCCGGCAAAACCCATAGCTATGAAAAAGATGCTTCTTTGTTTATTTGCGGCCGTCTCATTGATGTCGGCCTCGTGTGAAGCCCTGATGCAGCCGTTCGGGCGCCAGGGAATACTTCAGATCCGTTTCGCCGAAGGCACGCTCCCTTCAACCAGGGCGGCTTTCCCCGACACCAACGACTTCCTCCTGACCGTCAGCGACTCCAAAGGCAAGATTATCTACGAAGGTACCTACGGCGCCTCCCAGGAAAGCTTTACTCTCGACGAGGGTACTTATACCGTCAATGCCCGCTCCTGCGACTTTTCGGCGCCTCTGTTCGACTCGCCTCAGTGGGGAGATACTCAGGTAGCTTCCGTAAAGGCCGGCAAGACCACGGTGGTGACTCTCGCGTGCGTACAACTTAATTCGGGCATACGCCTGCGCATATCTTCGTCATTCGTTGCCGCTTATCCCGGAGCGACGCTCTTTCTTAAATCTGCCGCCGGCAAGCTGATGTACGGCTTCAAGGAAACCCGCATTGCGTATTTCCAGCCCGGTACGGTCAATCTTGAGATGAACGACGGGGGAGTGGAGAGCACGCTGTTCAGCAGGCGTCTCGAGCCCCAGCAGGTCCTGACCCTGGGCGTGAACGTAGATGAAAAAGGATCCAGGAACGGAATAGTGGTCCAGGTTGATACCACGCGCAACTGGACCCGGGAAGACATTACCGTTGGGGGAGGCGGAGAGAATGCGGGCTTCGACCTTGAAAAGGCATACAGCGTAAGCGAGGCCAAGTCTCACGCGGGCGAGGAAGACGTGTGGGTTTACGGCTACATAGTGGGCGGGGACCTGTCTTCGAGCAAATGCTCGTTTTCGCCGCCCTTCTCGTCGCGGACCAACCTGGTTCTGGCCACCAAATCGTCCTGTAAAGACAAGTCGCTCTGCCTGTCGGTCCAACTCGCCAAGGGCAATGTCCGGGACAATCTGAATCTGGTTGACCATCCGGCGCTGATCGGGAGGCAAATCTTCTTGAAAGGAACCATAGTGGAGGCTTACTATGGCATACCCGGAGTGCAGAATATATCTGATTATCAATTCAAAGAGTAAGGGAGCCGGGCGGAGGACAAAATTCACGGGGCGCTTGCATCACTGCGAGCGCCCCGCTACTTAACCTAAACTTAAACTATGAAAAACTTCGGTGTAAAGATATAGTTTTTTTTATTACCTCCAAAAAAAATGAATCTTTTTTTTTCTAACTTTGTGAAAATTAGTTAGTACAATATGAAACGATTCATTTTCGCCGCTTTAGCGGTATGCATTGCGGCGGTCTCGTGCAACAAGTACGAAACCGTTCCGAACGACCCTCTGGGTACTAAAATTTACACTCTCGACAACGGTATGAAGGTGTTTATGTCGGTTAACAAAGAGCAACCGCGCATCCAGACCTACATCGCCGTAAAGGTGGGAAGCAAGAACGATCCTTCGGAGACCACCGGCCTCGCCCACTATTTCGAGCATCTTATGTTCAAAGGCTCTGAAAGTTTCGGCACCACGGACTATGCCGCCGAGAAGCCCCTTCTGGACGAGATCGAGCAGCTCTTTGAGCAGTATCGTAAAACCGAAGACCCCGCCGAGCGCGAAGCCATCTACCACCGCATCGACTCCGTCAGCTACGAAGCGTCCAAAATAGCCATCCCCAATGAGTATGACAAACTTATGTCTATGATCGGAGCCGACGGCACCAACGCTTTCACCAGTGACGACGAGACAGTGTACGTAGAGGATATCCCCTCCAACCAGATCGACAACTGGGCCCGCATCCAGGCCGACCGTTTCCGTCACGGAGTCATCCGCGGCTTCCATACCGAGCTTGAGACCATCTATGAGGAGAAGAATATGTCCCTTACCCAGGACAGCCGCAAGATCTGGGAAGTCATCGCCCAGGCTCTCTTCCCCCACCATCCTTACGGCCAGCAGACTACCCTCGGCAGCCAGGAGCATCTCAAGAACCCTTCCATCACCAACGTGAAGAAATACCACGACCAGTACTATGTTCCCAACAACATAGCAGTTTGCGTGTCGGGTGATTTCAATCCGGACGAGATGGTCAAGATCCTTAAGAAGTACTTCGGCGACTGGAAACCCAATCCCTCCATCCCCGTTCTTGAATATGAGCCTGAGGAGCCCATCACCGAGCCTATAGTCAAGGAAGTATTCGGTAAAGAGGCCGAGAGCATCGCCCTTGCCTGGAGGCTTCCCGGCGCCACCGACCTTAAGAACTGCGCAGTTGCCGAGATTGCCGGTTCCGTTCTTTACAATGGCCAGGCCGGTCTTATCGACCTTGACATCAACCAGCAGCAGAAGGCTCTGTTTATGTACTCAGGCGCAAGCATCCAGCCCGATTACGGACAGTTTATCGTTATGGCACGTCCCAAGCAGGGACAGTCGCTTGACGAACTCCGTTCTATGGCTGTCGAAGAGGTTGGAAAACTTGCGGAAGGCGCTTTCGACGAGTCGCTCATCAGCGCTACCATCAATAACATCAAGCTTTCCAAGATGCGCCAGCTGGAGAACAACAGTTCCCGCGCTATGGCATATGTGGATGCGTTCATCAACGGTGTTGACTGGAAGGATGCAGCCACCGAAATCGAGCGCTACGAGCAAGTTACCAAGGAGGATATAGTTTCCTGGGCAAAGGAATTCATCGCCGATAACAATTATGCCGTGGTTTACAAGCGCCAGGGCGAGGATACCAGCGTCCAGAAGATTTCCGCTCCCAAGATTACCCCTATCGTCGCCAACCGTGACGCCCAGAGCGACTTCCTCAAGGAGATCAAGGATACCAAGGTCAAACCCATCGAGCCTGTGTTCGTGAACTTCAACAAGGATATGTCCAAGTTCCAGCTCGCAGAAGGCGTTGACGTCCTCTACAAGAAGAACGAGATCAACGACGTCTTCTCTCTTGAGATGATCTATAACACCGGTACCGAAAACAATCCCGCCCTGGGAATGGCATTCGACTACCTGCAGTATCTTGGCACCTCCGACAAGACCGCCGAAGAAATAGCCGCCCGTCTCTATGAGCTGGCTTGCTCCTTCTCGTTCTCTTCCGGTGCCAACCAGTCATCGGTGCGCATTTCCGGTCTTAGCGAGAATATGGCCGAGGCCCTTGCCATCGTACGCGACCTGGCCGCCAACGCAGTTCCCGATGAGGGTATTCTTGCCAACCTCAAGGCCGATGCGTTCAAGTCTCGCGCTGATGGCAAAAAGAGCCAGCGCAGCTGTTACTCCGCCCTCGTTTCGTACGTGACCTACGGCCCTGAGTTCGTAAAGCGCACCCATCTGAGCGACGCCGCTCTCGCCGCACTCACTTCGGAAGATCTGCTCAAGGCTGTTTCCGACGTGCTGTCCAATGGCTGCGAAGTGCTTTATTATGGACCTATGTCCGAGGCCGAAGTCAAGGAAGCCGTTCCTTTCGAGGGTAGCTATACCCAGCTTCCCGAGATTTATCCCGAGCAGCTCCAGACTCCCGAGAGCGTGGTTTATATGGCCCAGTATGACGCTCCCCAGATTTACTATCAGCAGTACTCCAACCGCGGTGAGAAATTCGAGGCTGCCAGCGAGCCCGTGAGGACTCTGTACAACGAGTACTTCGGTGGCGGTATGAACGCCATCGTGTTCCAGGAGATGAGGGAAGCTCGCGGTCTGGCCTACAGCGCCAATGCTAGGCTCCGCAATCCCGTATGCAAAGACGGCACCTTCTCATTCTCCGCGTTTATCGCCACCCAGAACGACAAGATGCAGCAGGCTATAGAGGCATTTGACGATATCATCAACAATATGCCCGAATCCGACGCTGCTTTCGCCGTGGCAAAGGATGCTCTCGACAGCCGCTACCGCACCCAGCGTACAACCGGCCGCAACGTTTTGAGCGAGTACCGCTACTGCCGTCGTATGGGCATCGAAGAGCCGCTGGACAAGGCTGTGTTCGAGGCTCTGCCTTCACTTACTTTCAATGACATCAAGGCCGCTCAGGAGCAGTGGGTAAAGGGACGCACATACGCCTATGCCATCCTCGGTGATATCAAGGATCTGGATTCCGATTATCTTAAGACCCTCGGCCCCGTGAAGATAGTTTCGCTTGAAGAGATCTTCGGTTACTAAAGTAACTCGTCAGGCATTTCTACTGGGACGCCGGTACCGCGCACAAGCGGCATTCCGGCGTCCCATTTTTTAAGGCTGTCCGAAAGAACCGTTGCAAGGCTTTTTACTATTTCGGGATAGGCCGAAGCCACATTTTCCTGCTCGCCCAGATCGTCGGTGAGATTGTACAGTTCCAGCTCCCTGGTTCGCATCCTGTAAACCAGTTTCCATTCGCCGCTCCTTATGCTCGACAAATAATCTATGTCGGAAAGGACGTAGGGCTTCCACTGGTGGGGATAATGGGAAATGATGTACCTTTCAGGATCGATACCCGACAGCGACTCGGGGATTTCGAAACTGTAGGCCTCCTCGAGGCTTGAGAAATGCTGCCTGGATGCCAGCGCGGAGCCTTTGACAAGGAGGTCGTAAAGGTCTTTTCCGTCAATCTGCTGGACGGTTTTATAGTCCTTTACCCCGCCCAGGTGGAGAAGGGTGGGGAAGAGATCCTCGCAAATTACAGGAGTGTTGATGCGGGTGCCGGGCGCTACTTTCCCCGGCCAGCAAACCAGCATAGGGACGCGGATGCCACCTTCATAGCAGGATGCTTTGCCTTCGCGCAGGGGCTTGTTCTGGGTGTGGGGAACTCCGCCCTTGCTTTTATTCTCGGAGTTGCCGCCGTTGTCGCCCATAACTATTAGCACGGTATTCTTCTCTATTCCTTTTTCCTTGAGGTAAGCCCTTATCTCGCCGAGGCTCACATCGACTCCTTCTATCATCGAGGCGAAGCGCGCCTGCCCCTCGTCCATACCGCGTGCAAGGTACTTTTCGTAAAACCTGGGATCGTCCTGAATGGGAGTGTGAACAGCGTATTGCGACAGGAACAGGTAGAAAGGCTTCTTTTCCCGGATCGGGAATTCGAGCGACTTAAGTGCCTCGCGTGTGAGGGCCTGTGTCATATGGATACCGGTGCCGTAGTACTCCATAAGGTTGTGGGGAGTGAAAGGAACGCCGCGCCCGTCCTTGATGTTGCCGAAATTGTCTTCGGAGCGGTAGCCGCATTTGGAGAACTCCACCACGCCGCCTGCGACATTAACCACGAATCCCATATTGTAGGGAGAGCAGCCGGGAGTGCCCGCCGTGGCCCAGTGAGCCTTGCCTACGTGGATGGTAAAGTAGCCGTTGTCTTTAAGGATACTGGGATAGACAGTGCCGTAAAAACTGTCTTCGATAGAGTCTTCAGAGCCGGGAATGGCCGGATTGACCCCGTTCACGCTCCACTCCGGAGAGTCAAGGCATCCGCCGGAGAGCGAATCGATTGTAGCCCAGGGCGAATCGTCGGGGCTGGGGTATGCGGTCTGTGCTCCTCGCAGGCTCCCGAGGGGATTGGTAACGTGAGTGCGGGCGGAATTGACTCCGGTCAGTATGCTGGTGCGTGTGGGCGAGGACAGCGGACAAGCGTAAGCATTTGTAAGTATGGTGCCTTCCGCCGCCATCTGAAGGAAATTAGGCGTGTCGTGCCTGTTGTTCTCGGGGTAGCAATCAGGCCCGAAAGGGACCTGGGTGTCCATCCATCCGAAGTCGTCAACCAGGAAGAAAATGATATTGGGGCGCTCGGCGGCCTTGCGGCAGGAGGGGAGTACCAGCAGCGGGAGCCCTGCGGCTATGGCTGCGATGTGCTGCTTGTTCATACGGCTGTAGTGTTTGTGCAAATATAACAAAAAGTCCCGGACTCGTAAGACCGGGACTTTAATCAGAAGCGAACTGGACTAGAATTCGTATCCCAGTCTCAGGCCTACTGCGTGATAAGATGTCTTGGCCGCAGCTACGCTCTGGAAGATGTAGGTTACACCTGCAATGAAATTGTTGCGCGGTCCGCCTACACGCACTCCCACGGTAGGAGAGGCATAGAAACCTTCGGGAATCGAGTAACCCAGATCGACACTCCACCAGGGAACCGACATTCTTGACTCCTGTGAAATGATATTGCCGCGAACGTCAAGATAAACCGGCAGAGATACGGCGCCGCCGCTGAAACCATAACCGGGAGCATTGGCTACAGCCAGCCTCGGAGATATGCCGAGACCGAGTTTGATGAATTCATTGAAGCGGTATCCGCCAATGAGATCCACCTGAGCCAGGGGGAATGATGCGCCGTTGCCGAACGCCATTGCACCCGTGGCCTGGGCTGCGAACCAGAGCCCCTGGTCGAGGCTGGGGAAGTCGATGTATTTGGCCCTTTTGGGCTCGTCAGGAAGAGTGTAACCCGAATGCTTGGCCTGGCCCATAAGGGTGGCGGGAAGCAGCATCAGCGCAAAGCTGAAGGCGAGTAAGAACTTTCTCATAGCAACCCGTCTTCTTTAAGTCTGGCGCGGAGCTGGGGTACAAGGATCCTGACCGTGGTTCCCACGGTTACATCCCTGAAATTGCGTTTGACGCGGGTAGAGCCTGCACGCTTATCTTCCATACTTACGTACTTGCGGTATTCGCCGCGGTCCATAAAGAAGATGTCGAAGTAGTCCTGGTAACGCTGGCGGGCATTAACCTCGGTCATAATGGGGCGCATATTGTAGTCGGTGTTGCCGCGGGTTATACCCTTGAACAGCACGTCATACACGGCCTGCTTTTTGGCCTGCTCGAGAGCATCGGTACGGTTGCGTCCGGTTCCCCATACGCGGAGCGTGAGGCTGCCGTCCATCTCTTTGCTGATGCACTCTGTCTCCTGTGCGAATGCTCCTGCCGAGAGGAGCAGCGCAAGCATTGCGAAAACTAACTTTTTCATATCACCACCAGCCGAAACTGTTCATATTGTAATAGTTGACGGGACGCTTGGCCATAGCCTTGCCGACCTCCGCCATAGCGGAAATCCTCTGGCTCTCAAGGCTCACGTGGGCGTCGAACTTCTTCATTTCGAAATTCCACTCCCTGTTGTCAAGCTCCTTGACCCTCTTGGCTATGGTCTCGGAAAGAGCCATTGCTCCGGGCACGGCGGAAGAAAGGGGATGGATCTGTGAGAGATAGCCGGCGGCCTCGTTGGCGCCGCTCCAGTGCTGGTTGGCGTTCCAGACGTGGGTGGCCATATTCAGGAGCTGTGCTCCCTCGATGTCGATCTTCTGCTGGAAAATCTGCTCCGCGGCCCTCATAGCCTTGTCGAACGCGTCTTTGCATACCGTGGGAACGGTGAAGAGCAGGGCGATGGCCTCATCGTACTTGTCCTGGCCGGCGAGGGCGTTGGCCTCGCTGATGAGGAAGTCGATCTGGGTGTTGTACCACTCGATGATGCGGGTCTTGCCGGTTTCGATGAAACGCTGTACGGTAGGAGTGTTCGCCTTGAGCATCTTAACTGCCTGCATATAAGCCTTGGTGGCGTTTGTGCCGGCTCCCTTGATGGGATCCAGGGCGCAGGTAGCGTACAGAGTGCCCGTGGCGGCATCGCCGATGTACAGGGTAGGGCTGAGAGTGTAGGCCTGCATAGGAGGAGTAGTGGCAGTCACGTCGTGGCTCAACTCCACCATATTGGCGGTGATGATGAAGCGGGGATCGAAACTGTCGCCTGCCAGGCCGTTCTGGGTGACAATCTGGGTGAGCTTGTTGAGCACCACGTTGGACGCGGCGGCCGGAATATAGCTGTTCTCCAGAATGACCGGAGTCAGGGCTATGCGCCCCATATCATCCATCTTGCCTTGGTTGTTCTGGGCAAAAGACGTAAGGAACGCCGCAGCCAGAATAATGCTTGCAATTATCTTTTTCATATTCATTCGCTATTTGTCGCCTACGGTAATCCACACGTCGCCGAGACCTCTGGGGGAGGAGCCTATGGTAACGTTGAGTTTCTTCTTGAGTTCGCGTACGAGCGGTTTCACATAGTCGTCGGCGTCGATAGCCACATCGCGGCCCCTGCGGTTCTGGGCGTACAGAGGGATGCGTACCTGGTTGAAACGGAGACGGTTGGCAGAACTTGCAGCGGTGGTGAAGCGGCCTTCGACAGTATTGTCCTGGAGCCATTCCTCGATCCACTCGCCGAATTCGTAATCTTCGCCGTCGATCTCGATGTCGTCGTCAAAGTAAAACGGGCAGTTGTCGTAACGCAGGAAAGTGATGGAAATCTCACGGCCATTGGCGAACAGGTCGTCGAAGTAGTGCTGCAGACCGCTGAGGAAGTTGTCCTTGAAGCTCAGAACGCACTCTTCCAGCAGGGAAGTCATAGGTACGTTGGCGGCCGTGCTCACGCCGGTGTTGCCGGAGATGATCTTGGAAGAATAGGCGTCGATTGCCTGTAGGTTGAAGCTGACCTGCTTCTGGGGGCCTACGCGATGGATTTCATAGTCGAGGTCGAGGATGATGTCGGGCCTTGCGGTACGACGAAGCCTCTCGAGGGGAGTCTCTTCGACTTCACCGCCGCCGCGGCCTGTCATCATCGCCATCTCGGCGTCTTCGGTCTGGAGTCTCTTGAGTTCCTGCTCCAGACTCTGGATAGGGAAGTCGTTCTTGGCCATAAAATCGGCCATTGCTGATACCAGTGTGCGAATGTCGGCATTCTCCTTCATCGCCCTGGAGTAGTCGGGGGAAGATACGGTCTCACCCATTGCGTTTACCGTCTGTATGTATCCGTAACGCTGGCAGAAGGCATCCGCGGGGACAACCATAATCGTGGGCTTCTTGGCCTGTGACCAGCCGACCAGCTGGCAGGCAAGCAGCAGAGCTGCGATTAACAAAGATTTTTTCATATCCTAGAATCCGGAACTGAGTTTACGTGCAACACCGTCGGCCTCGAGCTTGCGCTTGAGGTTGTCGTACATAACCTGAACATAGATACCGACCTTGTAGCCGCCCTTGACCTTGCGCCTGTCGGTGCCCGAAGGCACGCCGTCAGTAGTCATACTGACATAAGCGAGATAGGGGCCGCCTGGGGCGAAAAACGTCTGGAAGTAGTCTTCGTGTGTTTCCAGAGTGTTGGGATTGGGGCAGATGGGAGGCGTACTCATAGCGGTCGCGCATCCGGGAAGTCCCCTGAAGATGCAAGCGTGAACGGCATTCTCCTTGGCCGCCATCGTGGCTGCATCGACAGTTTTGCCGAAGCCCCACACTTTGACGAACTTGGTTCCGTCAACGCCTACTTTCTCGGTGGTGATTTCGTAGTTATCCCAGCTTTTGAAAGACTTTCTGCGGTCTTTGCTCTGGGCGTTTGCACTCACTGCCGAGAATGTCATCAGCAGTGTGAGCGCGATCATAAGTGTTTTTCTCATATAGCACTAAAAAAATTAGAATGTCCATTTAACTCCGAACTGGAAACCCAGTCCGCTTTTGTGTCCCACGTAGTAATTGTACATCTTATACGTACTTCCCTGAAGGGCAAGCACATCATAGTATGCCTTCGCCACTACTTGCAAGGGGTATGCCACATTTATAGCAGCCCTTACACCCGGCTCCAGGAGCATAGCGGACTCGCGCATAAAACGGTCTTCGGAGGAGTCTGTACTGGAGTAACCGATGTGCTCCAGGCCTATCACCGCGTAAGGCGCAAGCTCGACAAATCGGGTTAGGTGGAAACCGTATGCAAAACCAATCCCGAACTGGATGGGCATATAATCGGCATTGCTTAAATCAAAAGCACCGCTCAACATAAAGTAAGACATTGTGCCAACATTACTTGTGTTGGCGAGGAAGTCAGCGTCTATGCCGATGCCTGTACCACCGGTGCCGCCAGTCCTCAAACCTGCCGTGACACCGATTTTAAGGTCGTTGCTCTGCTTGATCGTCCAGCCCTCGTCGATGTTGGCAAGGCCGGAAATCTGGTAGAATTTGGAAGGCTCGGTTTCGCCTATCGACATACCGCTGTTGCTGGAGATCTCGGTGGCGCGCAGGAATCCGTGGGGAACTGACTTGAGGTTGCCACGGCTGTCTTCGGTGTAGGAGTATGCACGGTAGCGGTCGCCGTTGCGGAGACCTTCCTTGGTGCCTATCTTGGCCCTCAGGGGGCGCTTGCCGATAATGGTGACAGCTACTTCCCAGGCGGGAATGCGGCTTTCGAGCTTGAATATCAAATCGCCTATGCAGGAGTTCATAGCGTCCTCCAACTTGGATGCGCTGCTGGATGTCCTGGCCTCCGCTACGGGGATCATAGGGATGTCCAGATTCTGGAAAGCGAGTCTCTTCTCCTGCTTGACTGCGTCGGTGTCGTCATCGTAGATCCAGCATTTCTCATAGAAATCGTTCAGAGTATCCATATCCAGACCTATCTTGTAGGCGAAGGCCTGGGCGTTGGTGCTCCAGTGTACATTGCCTTTCTGGTCGGTGTCCCTCTCGATTTTGCTGAAGTCGGTCAGCACTATGTAGCTACCGCTCACCAGGGCGTGCCCCAGCTCTCCCAGGGCGTCGGTGCCGACGCGCGCTGCCCGGGCATTGATGACATCCTGGTCTTTTGCGTCGTAGTTGCCGCGGTAGAGGATGGTTTTGTCATTCATCATTCCGTTGGCGTCACGGTTGAAGATAGATGCCAGGATTTCGGGTGCGAACCGGATTTTGTTCACAACCTCGTCAACCTCCGACTGGTAGATTGGCTCGCTGCGGGTCTTGGATACCCTTACGGTTCTGGTCTTCAGGCTGTTGAGGTCGAATTTCTCGCTGATCTTGTAATATCTTACAGCCGAAGTAGCCTGGGAGTCGTAGGAATCACCCCGGAGCACCGTAACCATCGAAATGCTGTTGCGGTTGTAATTGCTGGTTACCACTTCTTTCACTTTCTCCTGTCCGCTTGCCGCAGGTAAGAGGAGAAAGATAAAAAGGGCGGAGATGAAGATTTTCTTAATCATAAGCGCTATTTGTTTGTGATAATATCAGGAATTGCAGTGAGTTTGTATCCAAGGCGGAAGAGCTCCGAACACGCTCCTACCCGGAACATTGTCCCGTAGATGCGGGCCAGGGCGTAGAATCCGTCTTTGCTCCAGGTCTCGATGCCCTCGTGGCTGAGCAGGGCAATGGCAGCGAGGGCGCAGCTGTCGAATGTGTCGGAAATCTTTTTGGCGTAGCCGGGCTGCAGATGGAGGAAGGGACCCAGTATGTACTCGTCCATATCATCCCAGCCGCGCGGGCCGTAGTAACTCTTGTAGGGTTTGTCTTTGGCCGCCTGCCAGTCGGTGTCCCAGTCGTTCGCGACGCCCATTCCAAGGAAAGCGGCCCACGCAATGGCAGCCTCGGGGTAGGCGTTGAAATTCTCGACCGCATCGGCGATATATTCTTTTGCGAAAGAGGCCCACTTGCTTTCGATGTCGGAAGACGAAAGCAAATCAGCGCCGCAGATTCCGGCGTTCCTGCACAATTTCAGGAGCCCGTCTTGCAAGGTACCCTGAAAAGAATCGAGTCTCTGAACGTCCATAGATTGTACAAATATAATAAAAATTGTTAATTTTGTATTGTGACAGAACATATTGTACTCTTGGCGGGAGGAGTCGGAAGCCGTCTTTTCCCGATCAGCACCCCGGAGCGCCCCAAGCAGTTCCTGGATTTGCTCGGCTGCGGTAAGTCGTTGATCCGTATGACTTATGAGCGCTTTCTGCAAGCCTCTCCACACGCACATTTCTGGGTGGTGACAGGCGGGAATTATGCCCCTCTCGTGCACGAACAGATCCCCGAGATCCCGGAAGACAACATACTCGCCGAGCCGGTCGGGCGCAATACGGCTCCTTGCATCGCTTACGCTTGCCGGAAAATACTCCGTCTTTACCCTGATGCCAATGTGGTAGTTGCTCCTTCGGATGCTTATGTGCCCGACAGCGCAGCCTTTGCCGCGTCAATCCGGGAGGCTCTCGCCTTCACCGGCGGGCGCGAGGCGGTGGTGTGCCTTGGCATTGCTCCCCGTTCTCCCCATACCGGATACGGTTACATCAAGGCAGAGGCCGCCCCGGGCAAGGTCGTCAAGGTAGAAGCGTTCAAAGAGAAGCCCGAGCTTTCGGTCGCCGAGCGTTACTTCTCCGAGGGCGGATACTGGTGGAACGCCGGCATCTTTGTCTGGAATGTCGGCACCATAGAAGCGGAGTTGAGACGTTATGCCCCGCAGATCAGCGAAATAATGGATGCCCTGGAGCCCTCGCTGGGTACACCTCTCGAGCAGAAAGCACTCGAAGAATTATTCCCGCAGTGCCCCAAAATCAGCATCGATTATGCCGTTATGGAGCAATCGTCTGTGGTATATATGCTTGCGGCCGATTGGGAATGGAGCGATTTGGGAAGTTTTGAGGCTATCGAGCAGATTACGGGGCGCAACCCTTTAAAAAATATCTGAAAAAGTTTTGCAGATTTCGGAAAACATTCTATCTTTGCATTCCCAAACACAGAGGAGGACTCGTTAGCTCAGTTGGTAGAGCATCACACTTTTAATGTGGGGGTCTCGGGTTCGAGCCCCGAACGGGTCACAAAAATTGAAATCTTGCTTCCTTAGCTCAGTTGGTAGAGCACCTGACTCTTAATCAGGGTGTCTAGGGTTCGAGCCCCTAAGGGAGCACTAGTCTGAGGGCATAGCTCAGTTGGTTTAGAGCGCTTGCTTGACAGGCAAGAGGTCGACAGTTCAAATCTGTCTGTTCTCACTTAAAGATGGAGCGGAAACGTTCCATCTTTTTTTTGTGTGAACGTATTCGTTTTTGTAACTTTGCTTCAGATTACGGTGGCCCGGGAGGGCCTTAATAGGGAATCGGGTGTGAATCCCGGACTGTGCCCGCAGCTGTGTTATCCTGAACCTTTCCATTTTAAGCCATTGAAGCCAAACCTTCGAGAAGGCCGGGGAGGGGAGAAGTCAGAAGACCTGCCGCAATCAAGTTTAACTGAGGGGCTCGGGGGCAAGCTCCGGTAAAACGCTGCTAAAGATGAAAAAAGCATTGCTGATGCTTTGTGCCGCGCTGTCCCTGGCCGCGTGCACGAAAGACCTGGAACCCTCCGCCGACATTCTTCTGGAGGGTGAGGAGTTGGACCTGAAGGGGTTCGGAGGGAGTTTCCGTAAATTGTTCGTACTCAATGAAGGTGGTTTGGGAGCAAATAACGCCACCCTCGACTTTTTGAACCTCCAGAAAGGAAGGTATGTGAGGAGTTCTTTCCGGAAGATGAACCCCTCTGTTGCCGGAGGCCTGGGTGACGTGGGCAATGATATCGCCCTTCTCGGCGACGAGCTGTGGATGGTGATCAACAATTCGGGAATAGTGGAAGTTGCATCCGCCGTTGATGAAACCGAAATCGCCGCCATAGCAGTGCCGACTCCTCGCAACATAGCTTTCGATGACAATTATGCGTACGTCACTTCCTGGGCCGGCGCGTATGCCACGGGGACTTATGACGATAAAGGCAACTACACTATCTCCGACTCCTCTAACCCCAAGGGATGCGTTTATCGCATTGGCCTAAAAACCAAAAAGATAGAAGGAACAGTTGAAGTGGGACTTCAGCCTGAAGGGATTGCCTGTTACGGCGGCCGGCTCTATGTTGCCAACTCCGGCGGAATATCCAGCCAGCTGCCCCCTCTGTACTCCTACGACAACACCCTCAGCATAATCGACGCCGCCAGTTTCAAACTCGTGCAAACCATCGAGGTGGCGCCTAATCTCAAGAGCGTATGGTCCGACGGCAAAGGTGCTATTTATGTGACATCTATGGGCAACTTCTGGGATGCCCACACCGGCCTGTATGTACTATTTGCAGGCAATCCCTCTCAAGTAACCCTTGTAGGAAGCGGCAGCGCAATCAAGCCTGAATCCCTCCACGTGAGTTGCTCTTGTTGCGCTGACGGTGCGGTGTATTGCATAGGGACGGAAGATGAATTCAACTGGAGCGCAGTTCACAACTACTATCTATGGTCGTGCAAGACAGAGGATTACAGCTCCGGGAAACTAAGCATCACACTCTATCCCCAGACCCTGACGGGCGTACCCTACGGTATGTCGGCGGTGAAGGCTTCCTTCGATGATTCAAGCCACTACCTGGTGATTGGCGACGCCGGTGACTATTTCAATCCCGGGACCGTGAGCTGCTATGCCCTGGATTTCAATGGCGGCGAAAAGTACTGGAGCGTAAACGCCGGGGTGTGCCCGGGGCATTTTGCCATTTGGTAATAGAGCCCGATGCTGTCTGTCCTCTCGCTACTTTGGTCGGCTTTGTGCTTGCAGGCGCCGGACACTCTGGCGGCTGCGGTGCTATCGGCTCCGCGTGACCTGCCGGCCCTGAAGCCCTCAGAGGAGATTCAGCTCAAGGCCGGCTCCGCTTCCGGCGCCGTAAACCTTTCCGATGCCGTAAAACGCTTCACGGGGGTCCAGATCAAGGATTACGGCGGGGCAGGCGGCCTAAAGACCATTAACGTGCGCAGCTTGGGCAGCGAGCACGTGGGAGTATTCCTCGACGGCATCCAGATAGACAATGCCCAGAATATGCAGGTTGACCTTGGACGCCTCTCCCTTGAGGGTCTGAGTTCAGTGTCGCTGTACAACGCCCAGAAAAGCGTGCGTCTGCAGAGCGCTAAAGAATATGCCTCGGGCCAGGCTCTTCACCTTACTTCTTCAGTGCCCGGCTCCGACTGCCTGCGCTTTAAGCTCAAAGGTGGATCTTTCGGTACCCTCAACCCTTCCATTGTATGGGACAAACGCCTGGGAAGCCGAATCGGGCTACGTGCCGGCGCCGAGTATCTGGGAAGCAGAGGGGATTACAAATATCCGTACTTCGATACAACCTTGGTGCGCGAAAACGGAGACATCAAGAGTCTGCGGCTGGAGACGCGTGTTTGCGGAACCCTTGACAAAGGCTCCTTGAACATCCACCTTTACGGCTACGGTTCCGAGAGGGGATTTCCGGGTCCTGTCATCCGCAGGGCGTCCGGCTTCCCCTTCAGCGCCGAGCGTCAGGAAGACAGGGATATTTTTGCCCAGCTTAGCTGGATACAAGATTGGACGGAATGGTATTCTACCGCCATCAGGAGTAAGTACTCCAACAATTACACCCACTACGCTACCCATCCCGAGAAGAACCCTATGGCCCTGCCATACGATCTGCATTACCTTCAGCAGTCTGCCTATGTGTCTGCTGTGCAGTCATTTGCGGTGGCACAAAAATGGTCGTTCGACCTGGCCTCCGACCTTCAATGGAACGGCCTCGAAAGCGACGCCTGGCAGAACGCCAGCCCAAGGCGCCTTTGCTTTACCGGAGCGCTTGCGGCCCGCTACCGGGCGGATTTCTTTAGGATGGATGCTAATCTGGCATATATTAATGCAAGAGATGCCGGCACAGAGCCGGCTCGCAGCGCCTGGATGCCCTCACTAAGCGTTGCCTGGGAGCCATTCGAGTGGATGGAGCTGGATGCATTTGCCAAGCGAAGTTACCGTCTTCCAAGCTTCAACGACCTGTATTACAGCTTAATGGGGAACTCAGAGCTGAGGCCTGAGAGCGCCTTCCAGAGCGGAGCCGACTTATATGTGCACTCTTCTTCAGGGGTTTGGCGCTGGGAAGGCAGGATTTCACCATATTACAACAGGGTATCAGAGAAAATTGTCGCCATTCCCACGGTGTCACAGTTCCGCTGGACTATGCTCAACATAGGACTGGCCGACATTGCCGGGCTGGACCTTAAAGGGGGCGTTAGCGCCGTGGTAGGCGATTTGTCAGCCTCACTGGTACTCAGATACTCGTACCAGAGAGCGCTTGACCACAGCGTGCCCGGTAGCCATACATACGGGAACCAGCTGCCGTACATACCTCTTCACAGCGCATCCGCCGACATTCATCTTGGGTGGCGCGCCTGGACGCTCTGCTGGAACACCTTGTACAACGGGGAACGCTGGTCGCGAAGCGCCAACACTGCCGACTACTACATCGCTCCCTGGAGCGTAAGCGATGCCCAATTGTCGCGCTGCTTCGAGCTGAATGCCGGCCTCAGGAAGTTCAGCATAAGCGCGTCGCTGCGGGTAGCCAACGTATTCTCTTACCGCTACGAGATAGTGCAGGGCTATCCTATGCCGGGCAGGAGCGTGCTTGCCGAAGTGAGCCTTCAGTTTTAGAACTGGAAATAAATGAACGGCTGGGTATCAGCAGTTACAAACTGATACAGAACGAATACGACCAAAGCTGCGGCAAGCGCCATCAGCGGAAGCGGAAGCTTGGCGAAGCCCAGGCGGTAGCGTCGTTTCCAGCGGGCGGGGAGCAAGTGGATGACCATTCCTGCTATCACCAGTACGAACACTTTCCAGTAGCCCGCGCAAATGTCGGGAATGAGCGAAACGTCCCAGGGAGAGCCGATCTGCGACACCATATTGCGCGCCGTTTCCCAAGCAACCTGATTGGCGGTAGCGGGGTCGAGATTGGAGCCGCTACGGAAAAACAGACGGGTAAAAGTGATGAAGGTAAAGGTCTGGGCAATGGCCCATACCGTGCCCAACCACGCAGTCGCGCAGTCGCGCCTGGAGGTAATGCTCACTCTTTTGGACCCTTTGACCGGGGTGCTGCCGATACACATACGCACGCTGTCCATTCCACTCGAGGGCGCTCCCATTGCGCCGGGCCTGAACAGATGGTAGATGAAACGCACCAGCGTGCCTGCAAACACCACCGCCATCCATACGCTCAGAATACGCCAGACGGGCTGGGGCTCAAAGCGGCACAGCGCTGCCAGTCCTATAGCGCAAAGGCCTGTCAGGAGAAGTCTCAGGCCCCATTTCATATCCTTCCACAGGATATAGATAATCATTCCTATACCGTTCAGTCCTCCCCAGATGATGAAGTTCCAGCTTGCACCGTGCCACATTCCTCCGAAGAGCATAGTTATGAAACGGTTGATGTTGGAGAAGAGCTTTTTGCGGCTGCTCTGCTTGAAGTGGGCGAGCAGCAGCATAGCGGCGCCGAAAGCAACCAGTACCACCGATACTATCCAGCTGCCCGACAGGATCAGGGCTATCAGGGCGAACAGCACGATCCAGAAGTAAGTGCCGAACGATGCGTTCCTGTTGCCTCCGAGGGGAATGTACAAATAAGACCGGAGCCAGCGGCTGAGCGACATATGCCATCTGCGCCAGAAATCCTGGGGGTTCGGAGCCTTGTAGGGCGAGTTGAAGTTGACGGGCAGATAAAAGCCCATCAGCATAGCGACGCCAATGGCTATGTCGGTGTAACCCGAGAAGTCGGCGTACACCTGCAGCGAATAGGCGAACAGGGCCGCCAGGTTCTCGAAGCCCGTGAACAGCAGGGGATTGTCGAACACCCTGTCGATAAAATTGACGGCTATATAGTCGCTCAGGATAATCTTCTTGGCGAGGCCGTTAAGTATCCAGAAAGCCGCCACGCCGAACTGCCTGCGGCTCAGCGAAAATTTTTTATACAGCTGGGGAATGAACTCCGAGGCCCTCACGATAGGACCTGCCACCAGCTGGGGGAAGAAACTCACGTAGAAACCGAAATCGAGAATGTTCTTGACCGGTTTCACGTCGCCTCGATAAACATCGACGCTGTAGCTGATAATCTGGAAGATAAAGAACGAGATACCTACGGGCAGCACTATCTTGTCCACGTCGAAGCGCTCGCTTCCGGTAATCATATTGCCCAGCTGGGCAAATACATCCACCACCTTGAATTCGGTGCCGGTAAGGCTGTGGAGCACATCGGCAAGGAAGTAGGCATATTTAAAATAGCACAGCAGTCCCAGGTCGATGCAGACGCTGAGGATCAGCCACGCCTTGCGGGACCAGCTCCCTTGGGGCCTGCGGGACATACGCCCGGCGATGAAGAAGTCGGAACAGATGACAAACAGCAGTATGAGGATGGAGAGGCCGCTGGTCTTGTAGTAGAAGAAAAGGCTTGCAAAGAACAAGAAAACGTTCCGCATATGGCGCCTGCTTCCCACCAGGGCGAACAGGGCGTAAACCACCCCGAAGAATGCCCAGAAATAAAACTGGGTGAAAATCAATGGCGAAGACGGATCGTATGCAAACAGTTTCTCCAGCATCTCTCTCATTCACATTCCCGCATCAATGCAGCATATAACAAATCGCCCAGCAGTTCGTAACCCTCTCGTGTAAAGTGCAGCCGGTCGTTCTTCATAAGTCCCGAATCGCGCCAGGCTTCGGCGCTGCCGTTGCCGCCCATAATTTCAAACAAGTCCCATACTGCTGCATTGTACTCGCCGGCAAGCTCGTACATAGCCTTTTGCACGGCGGTACCGTTGTCGTTGTGAACCATACGGCGGCGATGCCACCGCCAGGAATCATTGTTGGTGATAAAGATGAAACTGCAGTCTGGCGACTGTTCCAATATGATTTTTATCAGTTTACGATAGTTGTTCTTGAAGCGCACGGGATCGAAATCTTCCGGGGGGCAGGCCGAATCGTTGATGCCCAGGCCAAATATCACCAGGTCGGGGTGAACGTGGCTGAGTTCGTTTTCGAATTCCGGACAGCGCTCCGTCCAGGTTGTAGTGCGGGCGCCGTTTACCCCAGTCGAGACATACCTGACTCCGCCGGGGGCTTCTTCGGGAAGAATACCGGTTACCATAAAATACTCTCCGTCCTTGAGCCGGGGTTCCACCACTATGCTGTCAAGTCCGGCGGGAAACTCCGCCACGAAGCCCTTGAGAAAAGGATCGCGCTTGCACCTAAGAGTATCGGAACCCGCTATTACATAGGGCACTACATTGCTCCCGGAACCCTTGCCCAGGATGTGGATACCGCTTACTTCGCGCGGTAGTTTGAGGCTGAAACAGGCGCAAGTGTCGGCCGTATAAGCGGCGATTCCGGTTATTCCGTAGTCGGGCTTCACCGGCATCTTGCGGTTGGGATTTGAGCTCAGGCTGCCTATCCATTCTCCGTTGTATCCTACGCGGTATGAACGGTCAAAATTGGTGCCTGCGAGAGGGTAGGGGAAGATGTAGCCGCGGCCTCCGACTGGATAATGCCCGAGGGAGTCGAAGTTGTGCCTCATCCGCGAGGAGAACCAGCCTGCCTGCACGTGCGAGCCTCCGATATGCAGGATAGTAACGCCGAGATCGGGATAGTTCTTGCACTGCCGCAGCTTGCCGGCGAAACGCACTATCCCGCTTCGCTCTCCGGGGAAACGGAGTACGGAGTTGTCGGCGTTCACTTCGACACCCTGCGCTCCGGCATTCAGGCAGCAAAACAATGCAAGTATTACTACGGCGAACTTTCTCATATCTTCCGGTTGCCCTTCTTGCGCCAGCTGTAGTAATCGTAATAAAGCATCAGCGACTCGAATAGCATATTGCCCATAGCTTCTGCGCCTCTGGGAGTGAAGTGTACATAGTCAGTGCCGGCAAGCGAGGGACGCGCTTTAACCCATTTTACCATCGACCCCTCTCCGCCCATAGCCGAGTACAGATCCCAGTATGCGGCTCCCGCGTTGTTGGCGGCGGCCTTGAGCGAGTCCACCATCATAGGCAGGTGGGGATATGTGACCATACGTCCTTTTACATTGACCGACATATCTGAAGGTCCGATGAAAAGAATGCAGGCATTGGGTGCAAGTGAGTGTATGTGCCTGATTTGCTTTTCGATAGATTCTTTGTACTCCGAAATGGACTTGGGCGTTTTGCGGAAGGGCATCGAATTGCCGCCGAACTGCAGGATGATCATCCGCACATTGTCGTTGCGGACATATTCCTTGAACTGGGACGAGTTGATACTGGTGAATATGGTGCCCGAACAGCCTCGCATAGGAATGTTGTCGAGGCTGACACCAAGCGTATCGTCAAGCTGCATTCCGTATATGTCGGCGCTGCCCCAGGCCGAGAAGCGGACGCTGGTGCTGCTGTCCGGAAGATCGACTACGATTCGCGCCACCCCCGAGGGGTCACTGGCCTGCTGGAGCTTGTACTGCTTGCCGTTGCACTTGATGTTCAGGCTTCCGCCAATGTTCCCGGCCAGAAGGGTGAGACGCTGGAAATGCCTGCTGGGGGAAGTGCCTTTCTTGACCGAATTGACTGTGGTATAGACACTTGTGTCCATTCTGGCGCACTGTCCCATAATGCCGTAGCGCCCGTCTCTCCGGCGTCCGCCCTCGCCGAATACAAGGTAACGGTGGAGGTTTGCGGTGGACGACTGGGAAGCACTGATGGTGTAGTAAGGTCGACCGAAGGGCATAAGGCCGGGGCCGCCGCCGCCGAATTTGCTCTGGAGACCGGTGCGAATGGTAGAAGAAATGCGGTCTTCCTCGATCTGGCTGTCTCCATAGTGGAGAATTCTCACCTGCTTTTTGCCGGCGGCTTCCAGGGCGCGGAAAAAGGAGTCGAAAAGGGTTACATCGTCATCGGGGAAATGGATGCGCGCGGGATTTTCCTTGAAGTAAGTCTGGAAACGATTGTTCTCGGCCACGCGTATCTCCGACATCCTCTGCGCCAGAAGTTCCTCCGGAGAGGGCGTATGGGACGGCTTTTCCTTGGGCGCGAGTGAGGTTGCAACTTCTTTGATACCAGGAAATTGCAGAGTGGCTCCACCCAACTCTATTCCGTCTTCGGGAACAATGAGGCAGATGCCCGCCAGGATGGCGAATACCGATATGATGAACAATAAAACTTTGAGTCTCGACATTTCAGGGGGCAAATTTAAAACAAATTATTATATTTGTAAGGTTAAATGTAACACTTATGAAAACCAAAACTAAAGTAATCTCCATCATTGTCACAATTCTGCTCCTTGCGGCCGCCGGTTTCGTGTACTTCAAATTTTACTTCGTCCTCGGCGAGGGTGTCAAGGCCGGAGAGCTGAACCAGATAGTGTATAAAGGCTGGATTTGGAAAACTTACGAGGGCCGTCTCATCCAGACCGGTTTCCGCGGCGCCAAGAAGGGCAATGGCATACAGTCGAACGAGTTCAATTTCTCGGTGGTTGACAAGGCCGTGGCCGATTCGCTTATGCGCTGCAGCGGCAAGATGGTGGAATTGCGTTACAAAGAATACAACGGTATGCTGCCCTGGCGCGGTATGCAGCACTATATCGTCTATGAAATCCTCTCCGTTGACGATGGCAAAGTGGCCTCCGATATTCCTTATGTAGTCGGCGGAGAAGAGATATAGCGGCTGTGGACAAAGTTAAAGTCATCGAAATAAAGAAGAGCGTCTTCGCGGACAACGACCGCGATGCCGATTCTTTGCGCTCCTATCTCAAAGCAAAGGGAGTTTATCTGCTGAATCTTATGTCTTCGCCCGGCAGCGGCAAGACCACCACTCTTATCCGCACCATCAACCTGCTCAAGGACAAGCTGCGCATAGCGGTTATGGAGGCCGATATCGACAGCGACGTGGATGCGGTCAAGATCAAAGAAGCCACGGGCATACAGTCCATTCAGCTGCACACCGGCGGAATGTGTCATCTTGACGCCGAAATGACCCGCCAGGGGCTTGACAACGTGATGTTGGAGGGTGTCGACCTGGTAATTCTCGAGAACGTAGGCAACCTGGTGTGCCCCGCCGAATTTGACACCGGCGCCGTGCGTAACGCTATGATACTTTCCGTGCCGGAAGGGGACGACAAGCCCCTCAAGTACCCTCTTATGTTTTCCGTCTGCGACCTTGTCATCATCAATAAAATGGACGTACTGCCGTACTTCAATTTCGATCTCGAAAAGTGCAGGGAATACGTGCGTATGCGAAATCCCAAGGCCCGGGTAATTCCCATCTGCGCCCTCAGCGGCGAGGGTGTGGAAGCGTTTGCCGACTGGCTCCTGGAGGAAGTGGCAAAATGGAAACAATAACCAAGCAAAATAATAACCAAGCCACAATAACACTGAACCAATATGCCTGAAATGTCAAGCAAATTTGTCCCCAAGCACAAGGGCGACAAAAATCCCAATCCTAAACTGCTCAAATTCGTCCGTCACGTAACCGACCGCATTCCCGGAAAAATCAAGATGACTACGGACGCCCCGGAATACTGGGGCCTTGCGTGCATATTCGAAGACGAGATGGATGCGGTAACTCGCGAGGCTTCTCTCGACCTTCTGCTGGATATGCTGCCCTCCAACTTCTTCAGGGTCAGGGAGCATCACACCTACGCCCAGCTCCACGAGTGGAACTCCAGGAAGCACTACACCCCGGACGACGAATCGTTTGACGAGCTGCTCGACAAACTGTCGTATTTCGGAATGCTCGAGTACGATTACGGCGATAAATATACCGACGACGGCCCCGTTCCCGGCACTACATACAATAGGGAAGACCGCATCTACTGGGTTCCTATGTTTGTTCCTGGCAGCGCCGAGTACACCAATATGAACACCGACCTTATGGACAAGCATCCCGAACTTGCGATGTTCTTCGAGCGTATGACTTTCCTCCCGCTTGAGAAAATTACGCCTATGGTTCCCCTGGGCGGCTCGGGGATCGGTATGCACGTCATTCCGGTCGAGAAGGCCATCAGTATGGAGAACCAGTCGGTTGACATCGAGCATATCTCATACTGGCTGAAAAAGTACGAGGGCCATATAGGCGTAGGCATTTGTTCGTGCCGCTACGGCCGCAAGAAACTGGACGAGGGTTGCGCCGACGATTACCGTGACTGGTGCATCGGAGTGGGCGATATGGCCGACTACCTGCGCGAGACCGGCCGCGGCCACGACATTACCTACGATCAGGCTATGGCCATACTCCGCAAGGCGGAAGACCACGGCTTCGTGCACCAGATTACCAACATCGACGGCGAAGGCAAGATATTCGCCATTTGCAATTGCAACGTCAAGATATGTAACGCCCTGCGTACCTCCCAGCTGTTCAACACGCCCAATATGAGCCGCAGTGCATACGTCGCCAAGGTGGATCCCAAGAACTGTGTGGCTTGCGGACGCTGCGTGGAGTATTGTCCCGCAGGCGCCGTCAAACTTGGCCAGAAGCTCTGCACCAAGCACGGCGAGCAGACCTATCCCAAGCAGGAACTGCCGGACGAGAGCAAGTGGGGCCCGCACAAATGGAACGAAGACTACCGTGACCGCAACCGCATAAACTGCTATCCGACCGGCACTTCGCCTTGCAAGACTGCCTGTCCAGCCCACATTGCGGTGCAGGGTTACCTGAAAAAGGCCGCCGAAGGCAAATATCGCGAGGCCCTGGAGCTTATCAAACGGGAGAATCCGTTCCCGGCAGTATGCGGCCGCATATGCAACCGCCGCTGCGAAGACGCCTGCACCCGCGGCACCATCGACCAGCCTATCGCCATCGATGCGGTCAAGAAATTCCTGGCCGAACAGGACCTTCACGCTCAGACGCGCTTCGTCCCCGAAGTCAACATATGCTCCAATGTCCAGGACCGCTGGGAGGAGAAGATTGCCGTCATAGGCGGCGGCCCGGCCGGACTTAGCTGCGCATATTACCTTGCTACAATGGGTTACAAGCCCACCGTATTCGAAAAGAACGAAGAGCCCGGCGGAATGCTCCGCTACGGCATCCCTTCGTACAAGCTGGAAAAAGATGTCATCGCTGCCGAAATAGACATTATGAAGGAGATTGGCGTTGACATCCGCACGGGTGTGGAAGTGGGCAAGGATGTCACCATCGCCGGACTCCGCGAACAGGGCTACAAGGGCTTCTACGTGGCTATAGGCTGCCAGGGCGGACGCCTGCCCGGCATCCCTGGAGAGACTTTGCCCGGTACCGTTACCGCCATCGATTTCCTTCACGGAGCCAACACCGGAGCGGTGAAGGTGGAAGGTAAGGTAGTGGTTGTCGGCGGCGGCAATGTGGCCATAGATGCCGCGCGTGTAGCCAAGCGGAGCGGCGCCTCCGAGGTGACTATGCTGTCGCTTGAGACCGAAGATATTATGCCCGCATCTCTGGAAGAAAGGGCCGAGGCCCGCGAGGACGGCGTGCTCATCAATCCGGGCTGGGGCCCCAAGGAGGTGCTCGGCGAGGAGAAAGTGAGCGGAATAGTATTTAAGAAGTGCACCTCTGTTTTCAATGCCGAGCACAAGTTCGCTCCCGAATACGACGAGTCCCAGCTGATTACTCTGGATGCCGACCTGGTAATATTCGCCATCGGCCAGACAGTAGTCCTCAAAGACCTTTTCAAAGACACCCGGGTAGAGTTCTTCCGCGGCGTTTATCCTGTGGCGGACAAACTCACATACCAGACTGCCGAGCCGGACATCTTTGTGGGCGGCGACGTGTTCACCGGTCCCAAGTTCGCCATAGATGCGATTGCGGCCGGCAAGGAAGCCGCCGAGAGCCTGCATCGCTTCGTGCAGCACGGCCATATGACCATAGGGCGCAACAGACGCGACTTTATCCAGCTGGACAAGGACGACATTCTGGTGGAGTCGTACGACAATTCCTCCCGTCAGGATCCGGGCGTTACTCCGCGCAAAGATCCGTTCCGCGAGTATCACAATACGCTTACCGAGGAACAGGTGCGCAAAGAAACTTCCCGCTGCCTTTCCTGCGGCGCTTCGGTGGTTGACGAGAACCGCTGCATAGGCTGCGGCGTGTGTACCACCAAGTGCGGATTCGACGCTATCCACCTGCATCGCGTGCATCCCGAGGCGAGCCACCTGCGCACATCCGAAAACAAGTTTGACGGCATCCTGCCTTATATGATCAAGCGTACGGGCAAGATCTTGTTCAAGAAGAAATAAATGCACGAGCTGGGAATAGTTTTCTACATTATCCGCGACGTCAAGCAGGCAGCCGAGCAGAACGGTGTGGAGCACGTCTCCGCCGTTGTTATGAACATCGGCGAGGTTTCGACCGTAGTGCCCGAATACCTCAGTGATTGCTGGCGCTGGGCCGCGGATAAGGAAGAAATGCTTAAAGGTTGCGAACTCAAGATCCGAACCGTCCCGGCCATTACCCACTGTGACGGATGCGGGGGACAGTATTCCACCGTCCGGTATGGAAAGAAATGTCCGCACTGCGGCAGCGACGATACCTGGCTGCTGCAGGGGCGGGAAGTCGAAATCAAAGAAATAGAAGTTATATAATTATGTGTTGTTTTATTGTTCCGATGGTAGAGGCGGTAGCTGTCTCGATCTATCGAAAAGTCAATTCTTCATCCATAGGCAGGGCCGATGCTCCGGCCCTCAAGCACCACGTGCCGGCTCTTGAGAAAATGCTCTGGGGCGGTACGGTAATGCTCATCATCGACCATATAATCTCCGGAGAGCTGAGCTGGCGCTTCCCGTTCTTCACCGCCCTCGGACAGAGCGGCGGCTGGGAAGTAATGCTCCACGAAATGCTTGCGGTGGGAGTACCTATGGCGTTGGTAGTCACCGCAGTGTGGGCTGTTTATGCCATTCTCAAAGGAAGGAAATCAGTACAATATCAAACTAAATAACCAATTATTATCCTAACACCTTTTAGTTATGTTTTTTCAAGTATATGGAGAGCACGCCTTTGCGCAGTGGGGAATGCTTATAGTAGTCCTCCTCGGCCTCATTCTCCTAAATGAATTTGCCCGCCGTACCAAATTCGGCGGCGTCGTTACTTTCCTTGCGGTTCCTCTTGCACTCACCGCTTACTTCATCGCCATCTGGATAGGCGTCAAGAGCGGGGCGCAGTGGGCTCTCGAGAATCAGACCCACGTCTATATGCAGGGCTGGTTCCACTATGCCAAGCTGTATGCCGCCACCGCCGGGTGTATCGGCTTTATGATGATCAAGTACAAGTGGGGCATCGGTGCCAAGCACTGGTTCAAGCCTTTCCCCTTCATCATCGTGGGTATCAACATCCTCATTGCCTGCGTTTCCGACTTCGAGTCGGCAGTGATGGGATGGAACAAATGGTGGCTTACTTCCGAAGGCGTATGGCAGTACGGTGGCTGGCACAATGTGATGAACGGTGTAGCAGGCCTGCTCAACATCTTCTGTATGACCGCCTGGTGGAACGTTTATCCTTCCAAGGACAAGAAGGATATGATCTGGGCCGATATGACCTGGGTGTACATCGTCATTTACGACATCTGGAACTTCGCCTACACCTACAACTGTCTGCCTACCCACAGCTGGTATTGCGGTATCGCACTTCTGCTTGCACCTACCATCGCAGCTCTGCTGTGGAACCGCGGCGGCTGGATCCAGAACCGTGCCAACACCCTCGCCATCTGGTGTATGTTCGCTCAGGTATTCCCGCTCTTCCAGGAGACCTTCAAGAACGGCCAGCAGTGGTTCAACTGGGCGACTCTGCCCGTGCTTTATCCCGAGGGAGTAGCTACTATCGAGAAGCTCTATGCAGCTGGCGGCCAGGCCGCAGTTGACGGTATCGTCGGTACCACCGTCGATCCTTCGGTGGTCGCTGCCAATCCTACGATGATGGTGATAATCAGCGCACTGGCACTTGTGACCAACGCCGTTGCCCTCGGTTACATCATCTGCGTGTCCAAGAAGCGTCACATCAACCCGTACAAAGAAGACGTATTCGTCAACCAGAAGTACTACAAAGACTCTATGGCCCGCGCTGACGTGAGCTAACGGCATTTTTGATTTTTTTACTATCCGGCTCTTCTGCCTCTTGCAGTTTGAGCCGGATTTTTTATACCTTTATCGAAAATTCAGATTAATATGAGCACATCAACTCCTCTTAAAGAAGTGGCAGGCCGAAAGAACTTCGGCCCCGACCACGCGCTAGTAACCACGCCGCAGCCTTGCGTGATGATAGCAACCTGGGACGTAGACCATAAGCCCGATGTAATGATGGCTGCCTGGGCCGGTCAGTACGACTATAAGCAGATAGTCGTAAGTATGTCCAAGCACAAGACAACCGAAAACCTCGAAAAGACAGGCGCCTTCACGGTAAGCTTCGCGGACATCAACACGGTTGCCCAGTCTGATTATTTCGGGCTTGTGAGCGGCGCAAAAGTGCCCGACAAGGTGGCTAAGGCCGGCTTTACCGTCACGCCCAGCCCCAACGTGGACGCCCCCATAATCAACGAATATCCTCTCACCCTTGAATGCAAGGTGATCAGCTGGAGCGATGGTATCCTGGTGGGTGAGGTCGTGAATATGAGCGCTGAGGACAGTATCCTCACCGAGGGCAAGGTTGACCTCGCCAAACTCCAGCCGATTGTGTTCGACGCTTCATCTATGTGCTACAGGGCCATAGGGGAGATTGTGGGCAAGGCCTGGGGCGACGGGAAGAAGTTTGTCGATTAGCAATCCGCCGGCCCTATGAGCGAAAGGCGCCTGAAGTATCACTTGCTCGCACTGGCGGTAGTCGCCGTGTGGGGAGTGACGTTTGTAAGTACCAAGGTGCTGATTGGCGCCGGGATGCATCCGGTGGCCATTTTCTTCGTGCGCTTTACTCTCGCCTATGCCGGAATCTGGCTTTACATCGCTCTCACGCACCAGGGTTCCAAACTCTGGTATGGCTGGAAGGAGGAGCTGGTGTTCCTCGTCCTGGGTGTATCCGGAGGCTCTTTTTACTTCCTTACCGAGAATCTTGCCCTGGCTTATACCCAGGCCTGCAACGTGGCCTTCCTGGTGTGCTCCGCTCCTCTGTTTACAGCCATCTTCACCCTGCTTTTCAAGCGCCTTTTCAGGGGGCGCTTTGCAGACGGGCTGGAGAATATCAAGTTCGGCTGGCCGCTTGCCGGCGGCACTTTACTTGCCCTTGCCGGAATGGCATTGGTGGTGTTCGACGGCTCTCGCCTGCATCTTTCCGCAAGAGGGGACCTGCTGGCTATAGGCGCAGCCTTGTGCTGGGCCGTGTACAGCCTCTTTATGGGGCAGATGACGCGTGACCACGGTACCGTTACAGCAACTCGCAAAGTTTTCTTTTACGGCCTGCTTACCATCATCCCTTTCCTTGGCGGGTACAGCGATTCGCTTTCTGCAGCCATCATTACCAAAACGGTGGTGTGGACCAACCTGCTCTTCCTGGGCCTTGTGGCTTCGCTCATCTGCTTCATCCTGTGGAACTTTGTGATGGACAAACTGGGCAACGTCACCTCCACTAATTACGTTTATCTCAACCCTGTTTTTACTTTGCTCACTGCTATGGCCCTGCTGGGCGAAAGGATGACGCTGCCCTCGGCCCTGGGCTGCGCGGCCATTATGGGCGGTGTGATATGGGCCAATAAATCCCACTCCACGTAAAAGCTCTCGCAATTAATTATCAAGTACTTATGCTAAAAATTGGAGATAAAATGCCGTCCTTTGAAGTAATGGACCAGGACGGCAATATGGTAAAATCGGAGGATTTTATCGGCAAAGGCAAAAAGACCATAGTCTATTTCTATCCCAAGGACAATACCTCAGGCTGCACAGCCGAAGCCTGCTCGTTCCGCGACAATTATGCGGCTCTTTCCGCCGCCGGTTACAACGTGGTCGGCGTGAGCAAAGACAGCGCCAAGTCGCACAGCGGCTTCCGTGCCAAATATGAGCTGCCGTTCCGTCTGCTGGCCGATACCAGTACCCGGATGCTCCAGGACTTCGGCGCCTGGGGTGAAAAGAAAATGTACGGCAAAACAACGTTCGGGACGCTTCGCCGTACATTTATCTTCAGCGAGGACGGGGTTCTTGAACGAATTATCGAAAAAGTCGATACCAAGAACGCCGCCGGCCAGATTCTGGAATAATTATTTCTTCCTGGCAATCAGTTCACCTACACCCCAGCAGAGGGCAGCTACCACCATACCGTTGATGGAAGCGAAGCCCCAGTGCACCAGATTGGCCACCACTGCACCGGCCACCACACCCGCGATGGCGCTCCAGTTGACGGCCTTTTCCTGCACCTTTTCCTTTTTGTGGGTGAAGTAATGGAGGATGAGGATGATGCCCACCGGCGGCAGGGTACAGTTGAGTACGTTGAGCCAGCCGCAGAAATTCCAGTACAGCCACACTGCAGCCACGGTACCTATGATACCGGAGATGATGACCATCGTCTTCTTGGAGAGCCCGAAGATGTTGGACAGGCCAAGACCGGCCGTGTACAAAGCGTTATCGTTGGTTGTCCAGATGTTAAGGCCGAGCACGAGAACCGCAAGGTAGAACAGATTGAGGTTGAGCATTACCTCGAAGATGTCGTTGCCGCCTACGTAGATGCTGGAAACCGCACCGAAAAGGAACATAAGGCTGTTGCCGAGGAAGAAGGCGATAACGGTGATGATCAGGCCCACTTTGCCGTTTTTGGCAAAGCGGGTGAAGTTCGGCGTGGCCGTTCCTCCCGACACGAAACTACCCACCACCAGACCGGCGCCGGCAATAATGCCCAGGTCTTTTGTCCCCTTGGCAAACTGTTCCACCAGGCCGGCGTCACCGTGACGCACTGCCATAATCATCGCCACAGTGCCGAGTATGGCCACTGCGGGAACCGCTATATAACTGATAATCGTAAGACTCTTGATGCCGAAATAGGCGCTGGCGGTCATAAGGATACCCGCTACAGCCACAAGCAGATAACCCTGCCAGGGCATAGAATCGGGAGTGACTTCCAGGCCCAGAAGCTCCTTGGCTACGGGAATCGCGAACATAGCCAGGCCAACTCCGAACCAACCGGTCTGGGTAAAGCTGATCATAGCGCTCGGCAGCCAGCTTCCCTTGGTGCCGAAACTCTGGCGTGAAAGCATATCCAGCGACATTCCGCTCTCCGCTCCTATCCAGCCAAGTGCGCCTGTATAAGCCGCCAGAATGGCGCCTCCAAGTATCAGTGCCCATACGAAACCACGCCAATCAAGTCCTGCTGCTAATTGTTGGCCAACCCACATGCTGGCAGAGAAGAAGGTGAAACCGAGCATCACCATAAACATACTGATGTTGCTCTTTCGTCCGTTTTTGTCGACCGGAATGCCTGTGTAGTCGACGTCAGTCTTTGTTACTTTACTCATATTGTTGTAGAATTGTATTGATGGCATTGATACGCTGCATTGCTATGGTCTCGAGCGAGAGCGCGACAGCATTCTCAAGCAGGTGCACCTCGTCGGCGTAGAGGGCTGGAAGGCTGCTGTCCGAGAGCTCGGTAAAATGATTCCATTCCAGCCACTGCGCGAATGTGATGGGGAAGTCGAAACCCAATTTCTCGGCCACGAGGCGCACGGGATCGATACTCTCGGCCCTGCCCCAAAGACCTTCCCAGTACTCAAGCACTTCGTGGAAGTGGACGGGAATCTCGTAGCGGCGTGCCCCGCCGTCGTAAATGATGCATTTCTCAAGAAGCGAATAAGGGTGGTCCATCACGAAGCGGCGGAACTCGGGGGCTACGGCTCCACCCTTCCATCCGAAATCGATGTCCGGCACGTTGATACCGCTGGCGCCTTGATCTTCATAAACCGTAAAGACGCCTTCGTAGAAGAAGCACTGGAAGCCTTCGAAGCCGGGGAAGATCTGCCTTATCTCGCGAGTCTTCTCTTCCATCAGATCGATGGCTCGGGTGCCGCCTATGGTGAAGAAGATGATTCTCTTGATGCTGCCGCCCCTTCGGCGGAAGCGGTCCACCACCTGGTCGAGGCAGAGGCGCAGGGTATCGCCGGTGGCGATTATGTCGCCGATGATGAGGGTGCAGTCATTTTTGACCCGGAGTTTCTCATATTTGATTTCCAGGCCTGTAATGATATGGTCTTCGATGATGCGCTCGCACGAAATGAAATGAATGTCACGAACCCTGATTCCGCTGATCGAACAAGCCTCTTCGGCTGGATAATTCAAGCCGCCCCGAAGTATGGTCAGAATATCGACATCGCCGCCCTTGCCTTGATTGATCAAATGGCGAAGGGCGGCGACAGTGGCGGGAAGCATAGCTTGGTAGGAGTCATATCCCACCACCTCGGGGAATGTCATCAGTTGTCGTGTTCCGGAATGACTGAGAATAAAGTAGTCATTAGTGAACTGATCTAAGTGCAGCTCGTAAATACTTGTCTCTTGCTGCAAGCCGACAAATCGAAGGCTCGCTCCCTGCAAACAATTGGACATAAAAAAACCCGATTAGAGTTAACCGGGATGCAAATGTAAGTAAATAAACAGTGCCTGTCAAGAATTCTCCCAAAAAGTTATCAACACATTTTTAATAATGGCAGGCAAAACGATTCAGGGGCTTTTCTATCCGGCACTCACTCACTATAATTGTGATCTATCACTATAACCACCAGCAAATCAGGAACCAGCTTTTGAACTTCTTCAGACAGCATTTTGACTAAAGCTGCTTCATCGCGGATGGAAATATCCGGAACCACGTCGACGGAGAGCATACGGTCTTCTTCGGAATACAGGAAACCGTGAACTTGCACGATCTCTTTATGAGCTGCAAGGGTCTGCATAACCTTGGCCTGGAGTTCGGCCCTCTGGCTGTCCTGGGTGGCATAAGCGTATACGCCCACGGTGAGGATAATCCCGTGACGCTGGAAAATCAATGTCGAAATCTTGCGTGTCAGTACGTGAATCTCGTGTGCCGACATAGAATCCGGCACGCTGATGTGCAGGGAGCCTATCATAACGTCGGGGCCGTAGTTGTGAAGAATGATGTCGAATACGCCCTTGACGCCCTCAAATTCCATAACTTCCTTCTTGATCTCCTTGACCAGGTCCGGGGACACCCTGGCGCCAAGCAGTTCATTGACCGGAGAAGCGAGCATCTCGATACCGGCCTTTATGATGACAAGCGAAATCAGGGCACCCAGAATACCGTCCAGGGAGAAGTGCCAGATGAGCATCACTCCGGCCGAAATCAGGGTGGCGGTAGTGATGATTGCGTCAAACAGGGCGTCGGAGCCGGATGCGGTAAGAGCATCGCTGTTGAGCTGCTTGCCTTTTTGCTTGACATACATTCCCAGCACCAGCTTGACCAATATCGCCACCACAATTACGATCAAGGTTGCGGTAGTGTAGCTTGGCTCGGTGGGCTCTATTATTTTCTTGACAGACTCGATGAGCGAAGAGACGCCGGCCGAAAGCACGATGACGGCAATGATGATGGCACTGAAATACTCGATCCGCCCGAAGCCGAACGGGTGCTTGCGGTCGGCCGGACGTTGGGAGAGTTTGGTGCCTATGATGGTGATGACGCTCGAAAGAGCATCGCTGAGGTTATTTACCGCATCCATCACAATGGCCACGCTCCCGGCGATAAAACCGACAACCGACTTGAATGCCGCCAAAAGTACATTGGCTGCGATTCCGATGATGCTGGTGCGTATGATTTGCGAACTTCGATCCATCTAATATCAATAGGGATATATGTACTGAATGCGCTCGTGAACTATTCTTTCGCCCTCAAAATCCACGGTGAGCCTGTTTCCGTAAACGGTAAAGGTAAAGCGCTCTGTCTGTCCGAAGCATTCGAGGATGGCCGAACCATTAATTCCGTCAAAGCCGTAAGATCCCCGGTAGTTCCAGGAAGTACCGTCGTCGTAATAATACTCCTGGTGATAGATGTTTCCGTTTTCCAGAAAAGTGATGTCGCTCAGGAAATCGTAACCGTTGTAACGCCAGGTAGTATAGGTGAGCGAAGTATCTGTAAGAGGCATTCCGATCGGGTCGCCGCAGGATGTTGCCGCCAGAGCCGCGATGGCGAGGATAGTCAGTGAAAAGAGCCGTTTCATATTAAGGGTATTTTTCTGCTTCAACTTCGCAAATCTAATAAAATGATTTGATATATTTGCGATTATGAACTCCATCAATTCACAAAGAATAGCAATAATCGGATGCGGCAATATGGGCGGTGCCGTGGCAAGGGGCCTGCTGAGGGCCGATCCTTCCGTGCATTTAATCGTAACTGCCGCGCATTCCTCCACTCTTGACAAATATGCTGCTCTCGGTCTGGATACTTCGCTGGACAATGCCGCGGCGGCATCATCGGCCGATGTTATAATATTGGGTGTCAAGCCCTGGTTTGTGCAGCAGGTCCTCGCGCAGATCGTTCCGGCACTCTCGGGAAAGCTCTTCCTGTCTATGGCGGCTGGCATCTCCTCGGAACAAATGGCCGCCTGGCTCTCCGGATCCGGCGTTCGCGCCGCCTACACGGTGATTCCCAATCTTGCGGCCGAAGTGGGGGAGAGTATGACTTTCGCCTCGCCCGTCATCGGTGGAGCAGATGATGAGGTTAAAGCTTTGTTCGACAAAGTAGGCAAGACGCTGATTGTCGATGAAAGACGGCTTCACGCCGGAATGATGGTAGCTTCCTGCGGAACGGCTTTCGCTTTGCGTTACGCCCGGGCTGCAATGGAAGGAGGGGTGCAACTTGGATTGTATCCCCACGAAGCCCGGGAGGCTGTTTTCCAGACGATGAAGGGGGCTGTTGACCTGGCAACGGAGCGCCGCTCCCATCCCGAGGCGGAGATAGACCGGGTCACTACTCCCGGAGGCATTACCATACGCGGACTCAACGCAATGGAGCAGGCCGGCTTCAGTTCGGCCGTTATCGCCGGCCTGGTAGATTGACCTGCAGGCATACAGGTCGGTACATTTTGGCGAAATCATAAACAAAAAGATGCCCTACAAGTGATTGTAAGGCATCTTTAAGCGGTGCGGAAGGGACTCGAACCCTCGACCTCCGGCGTGACAGGCCGGCATTCTAACCAGCTGAACTACCGCACCAAGTGCGCTGGTCTGCGATTAACGCGGATGCAAATATAGATACATTTTTTGAATTTGCAAACTTTTTCTTGCATTAATGTGTATTTATTCTACAGGAGTCCGCGGAGCCTCAGAAGTGCCTCGAGGAAATAATAGTCAGCATATGAGAGGGGAACGTCAACCTCGCTGCCGGCCGGCAGGTTGCCTACACAGTGTTTGAGCAGGAAGTTGCAATTCTCTCCGCTCGCGGCAAGATATCCCGGGCCCGAAAGAGTGCGAAGCTGCTTGAGGGCGGTCCTGCGGTAAAGCTGCGCGGAGCCTTTGTTTTCCGTATAAGCGGAGAGCTCCAGAAGCGCCGAAGCCATTATGGCGGCGGCAGAGGCGTCCCTCGGCGCGTCGGGGATATCCGGGGCGTCGTAATCCCAATACGGTATGCCGTCTGCGGGAAGCCGGGGGATGATAAACCCGGCTATCTTTTCCGCAACGTCCAGAAAAACCTTCTCTCCACTCTCGCGGAACATCATAGTGTAGCCGTAGAGGCCCCAGGACTGGCCGCGGGCCCAGGCGGAGTCGTCGGAATAACCCTGGAGAGTGCATTTGGACCGTACGGAGCCGTCCGCCGGATCAAAATCGACCACGTGATAGCTGGAGCAGTCGCTTCGGAAATGATTTTTCAAAGTCGTATGGGCGTGGGCCACGGCGATTGCGCGCAGGGAGTCGGTGCCGCTAAGCCGGTACGCTTCCATCAGCAGCTCCAGGTTCATCATATTGTCGATTATCACCGGGTAAAGCCAAGTCTTGCCCCCGCGGGAGAAGTCCCAGCTCCTGATGGCCCCGGTAACCGGAGAGTACCGTCTGCACAGCGCTCGGGCGGCATCTATTACAGGCTGTCGCCAGATGGTGTCCGCAGTGAACCTCAGGGCGTTTCCGTAACTGCAGTTGGTGACGAATCCTATGTCGTGGCTCCGGGCTGCCTGAGTCTCAGCGTACACTTTCCGGGTGTTCTTCTCCGCCAGTGCAAGTATGCCCGGGTCCGAGGTCTTGAGGTATATGTACCACAGGCTCCCGGGATAGAATCCGGAGGTCCACCACGACGGTTTGCAGAGCACGAGGGAGTCGGCTTGAGCGGTCCGCGGCAAAGTGAGAGTAGTGAGCGCCTCATCCATCGAAGTATAACGGGAGAGCGCTACATCAAATACCCTGTCAACCATTGCATCAGCAGACTCCCGGCAAGCCGGGAAGATAAAAAGCGCCGCAGCAAGGGACGCTCCCTTCATCAGATTGAGCAAGCATTTCATAGTGCAAATATACCTGTTTAAAGTGAATAACAATGGTCTGCCTGCGCCGTTACATTAAATCTTTGCAAAAGGGATGAATTCTTTGTATTTTTGTGGGCTATGCTGATCAAAGGGGCAAGGGTAAACAACCTTAAGAATGTCACGCTGGAGATTCCGCGGGGCAAACTCGTCGTGATTACCGGCATATCCGGCAGCGGCAAGTCGAGCCTGGCTTTCGACACCCTTTTTGCCGAGGGGCAGAGGCGTTTTGCCGAAAGCCTGAGTTCCTATGCCCGGCAGTTCCTCGGACGTATGACCAAGCCGGATGTGGACGCCATAGAGGATATTCCTCCGGCAATAGCCATTGAGCAAAAGGTCAACATCCGGAATCCCCGCTCCACGGTCGCTACGACTACTGAGGTTTATGACTATCTGCGCTTGATATTCGCCCGCATCGGCCGTACTTACAGTCCCGTGAGCGGCAGGGAAGTACGCAAGGAAGGCGTGAACGATGTTATCGCCTATCTCAGCTCGCTCACTTCGGATGGCATTTCTCTGCCGGAGCCCCATTATATTCTTGCCGAACTTGGCTGGAAAGAACGTACCGACCGGACCGAGCTTTTGCTTGCGCTCAAAGAAGACGGCTACAACCGCTTGTGGACAAACGGCGCGCCTGCACGCATCGAAGATGTCCTGCAGGGCGAAGAGCCCGGAGAGGCCTATTTGCTGCTCGACCGTTTTAGGGACCTGTCCGACAGCCAGCGTCTGCACTCCAGTCTCTCCGATGCTTTCTCGCGCGGCGACGGAGTAATGTACATAGCCACCGACGGAGGTATTCAGCGCTGTTTCAGCAGCCGCTTTGAATTGGACGGGATCAAGTTTATCGAACCCGACGACTTCTTGTTCAGCTTTAACAGCCCGCTGGGTGCCTGCCCCGTGTGCGGAGGACTCGGTAAAATCATAGGAATCAGCGAAGACCTGGTTGTTCCCGACAAGAGCAAGAGCATCTACGACGGTGCCATCGCTTGCTGGAGGGGAGACAAAATGGGCTGGTTCCGGGACCATCTGGTGCAGCTGGCTCCCGACTACGACATAGATGCATTCAAGCCATATTGCGAGTTGTCGGAGCGCGAAAAAGACCTGATTTGGAACGCCCGCAGCAAGCGTAACGACGAGCATTCACTGGTTGGTATCAACGAATTCTTCGAGTGGGTAGAGACCCAGCGCTACAAAATACAGTACAAGTATATGCTCAGCCGCTTCAGCGGGCGTACTACCTGCAACTCCTGCAAGGGTTCGCGCCTGCGCAAAGAGGCTCTGTGGGTGAAAGTAGGCGGCAAAACTATAGCCGACTTGCTGAACCTCAACGTCAAAGAGTTGCTCGACTTTATCGAGAATCTGGAACTTACTCCCAATGAGGCCAAGGTCACGGCGGAGCCCCGTTCCGAGATTATTTCCCGCCTGCGCTGCATCGACGACGTCGGACTGGGCTACCTTACGCTCAGCCGTGCCTGCAACACCCTTTCGGGAGGCGAGAGCCAGCGCATCAATCTTGTAACCGCCATCGGTTCCAGCCTAGTGGGCTCGATGTACATTCTTGACGAACCGAGCATAGGCCTCCACCCGCGCGATACAGAGCGCCTGATAAAGGTGCTCAAGCGCCTGCGCGACCTGGGCAACAGCGTCATTGTAGTTGAACACGACGAAGAGATAATCCGTTCCGCCGACTGGCTCGTGGATATGGGACCGAGAGCGGGCGAATTTGGCGGCCGTGTAATTTATGAAGGCTACCCCGGCAACTACTCCAACGACCAGCTGGAGACCTCGCTTACGCTCCAGTACCTCGACGGAGTCCGCCACCGCTATGTCCGCACCCGCCGCCCCTGGCAGTACAGCATAACCGTAGAAGGCGCTCACGAACACAATCTTAAAGATATCGACGTGCGTATTCCTCTTGGCGTATTGACCGTAGTGACCGGAGTAAGCGGATCGGGCAAATCGAGCCTGGTAGGGGACATCCTTTATCCGGCTCTCAACCGCCGCATCAACGACTCCGGCGACCTTCCCGGCGTGTTCCGCGGCCTGAGCGGCAACCTTGACCGCATCAGCAGGGTTGAATATGTTGACCAGAATCCCATAGGGCGCAGCAGCCGTTCAAATGCAATGACATACCTCAAGGCATACGACCCCATACGTGAACTGCTGGCCGCACAGCAGTATGCCAAAATCAACGGATTCGGTCCTAACTACTTCAGTTTCAATCAAGAAGGAGGACGTTGCCCGGAGTGCCAAGGAGAGGGAGTAGTAAAAATTGAGATGCAGTTTATGGCCGATGTGACAATGGTGTGCGACGAGTGCGGCGGCAAGCGTTTCAAGCCCGACGTGCTTGAGGTGCGCTATCGGGGTAAAAACATCGACGACATACTCAAGATGAGCGTTTCCGAGGCATCGAAGTTCTTTGCCGAGGGCCCCGAGCCGGAGGCGAAAGAGGTCGTGGAACGTCTTCAGCCGCTTCTCGATGTAGGTTTGGGATATATTCGCCTTGGCCAGAGCAGCAGCACCCTCTCGGGCGGTGAAAGCCAGCGTATCAAGCTTGCTTACTTTTTGAACTTGAGCCGCCGGGACAAAAAGGGCGAGAAGATACTCTTCATTTTTGACGAGCCCACGACCGGACTGCATTTTTACGATGTGGAGAAACTGCTTAAGAGTTTCGATGCGCTGCTCTCAGCCGGACACTCGCTCGTGGTGGGTGAACACAACCCAGACGTAATCCGCAGCGCAGACTGGATCATCGACCTGGGTCCCGACGCCGGGGATGAAGGCGGCCGCATAGTTTTCGAGGGAACGCCCGAAGATATTAAATCGGCATCTACTTTTACTGCCAAGTACTTATGAGTTCTAAGCTGTACCAATTCTTCAAGGGCCGTGCAGGCCAGTTCGAACGTATTGAAAAAGCCTGTAAAGGTGTTGAAGACATAATATGGGTGCACGCTGCCTCGTACGGAGAGTTCGAAGAGGCGCGCCCCGTAATAGAGGCCATAAGGGCAAGGGAGAGTAAGTATCGTTTCCTTGTGACCTTTTTCTCTCCCTCGGGCTATGAGCATTTGAAAAACGATCCGGTAGCCGATTTTGTATTCTATCTTCCTATCGATACCAAGCGCAACGCCCGCCGCTTCCTCGATTTGGTCCGCCCTGTAAAAGTAATTGTATCCATCAGCGATTACTGGCTTAATTTCCTTCACGAGCTGCGTGACCGCAACATACCTACCTATCTGATTTCTGCCCGTTTCTTGCCTGATATGGCGTATTTCAAGCCCATAGGGAAGATATATCTTGATGCATTCCGCACTTGCTTCACCAAAATAATCGTAAACAGCGAGTCGTCTTTTGAGGTGCTCAAGAAAGCGGGACTAAGCAATGTGGCCATTTCCGGCGACCCGCGCCTCGACAGGGTTAACGCCATAGCGGCCGAACAATGGAGCGACGCCCTGGTGGAACGGTGGTGCGACGGGCACAAGGTGTTCGTGGCCGGGAGCACCCTTCCCGACGAAGATGACGAGTGCATCATTGCCGCTGCCAACCGCAATCCCGGTGATAAGTTCCTGATTATCCCTCACGAGCAGGGGAAGGCGCAAATCAGCCATCTGCTATCTTCCATCAAGGGGGGAGCCGTGCTCTATACCGATCCCGGCGATAATCCCCGGAGCGCACAGGCTTTGATAGTCGATACCGTGGGAATGCTTTCCCGTCTGTACCGCTACGGATTTGCTTCTTTCGTGGGCTCGGGCTTCAGCGGCGAATCGCCCCACAGCATCATAGAGCCTGCCGCATACGGACTACCAGTCTCGGTCGGCCCGCTGTTCGGTACTCAGCAGACCCATTGCACGAATATGATCGCCGCAGGAGCCGCCGTTGCCGTCAAGGACCG